>CAZFUK010000236.1:0-7831 GCA_964522005.1 uncultured Anaerolineales bacterium
AGGCCGGCGCGCTCGCGCCTGGGCGGCTGCCCACGGACGCGGCTTCGGCACGGGGGGCGGCTGTTGCCGGACGGGAAGTCGGCGGTGGGGCGGCGGCGCGACCCAGGCTGCCGCATTGCGGGCAAGTGCGCAGGTGGCCGGAGTAGATGTGCCCCTTGGGGCAGGCGACCAGCGCCCGCTCGGCCTCCGCCAGCGCGGAAGACCAATCGGCGGCTGAGGGCCGCAGCCGGGCGTCCAGGTGGCCGCCCTCGAAGGCGAGGCGCATCAGGTTGGCGAGAGGCGGGTGCAGCCACTCGAGCGGCGGCGCGAAGGACGGCGGCGCCACCGGCCCGGTCGGGGCCTTGGTGTAGGGGAACCAGCCTCGGGCGATTTTCTCGGCCACCGACGGCGGGTCGCCCGCTCCCAACCAGCGCGAGCGGTAGGGGTGGCTGCCCTCCATCAGCAACTGGAAGACCAGCACGGCCAGGCCGAAGCGGTCATGCTCGGCGTGGCGAATCTCCCCCATAAACGTCTTGCCCTGGAGTTCGGGCGGCGTGTACTCGGGCTTGCCGACCGGGCAGGGGTAGATAACGATCTGCGCCTGGCGGTGCTCCTTGACCTGGAACGAGTCGGTATCAATCAGCGTCACCAGGGCCGTCGGCGTGACCAGGACATTGCTCTCGTTGAGGTCGCCAATGACGTAATCACGGGCGTGGAGCGCCTCCACGGCGGCGGCCAGGTTGCGCGCCGTGCGGTGCAGATAGCGGGCGTCGAAGCCCGGCAGTGTCTGCGCCCGGCGGCGTGGGTTGAATACGTCGAACAGCGGAACGGCGCGCTGGACATGGGGCATCAGGTAGCCCAGGAAGGCCCCGCCCTTGTCGTAGAGCAGGTCAGCCGGCCAGGCGATGGCGTGGTGGCCCCCGGTCTGGCCCGGCGGGAGGGGCGGGTTCTGGCGCATGCGCGTCAGCTTCGGCTCGTAGTCGGGTTTGGCGGGCGTGTAGACTTTCGCAAGTTGCCCCGGCCGTCCCTCGACCAGGTAGACGCTGCCTTCGCCGCCCCGCGCCAGCAGCCGCCCCAGCGTCAGGGCCGTCCGCCGCGAGTCGTAGAGGATCATCAGGCCTCCTCATCCGACGGAGGCGCTTCGCCCGACGGAGGACGGAGGACCGAAGACGGACGAAGCTCGACTGAGGAACCCTCAGTCAGCGTCTCTCCGTCGTCCGTCGTCCGTGGTCCGTCGTCGGACGGCGCGGGCAGGCGCGCAGCCAGCACCAGCGTCTTGTCGTCGTCGGTGCGGGCGTTGACGCGGTCGGACTGGAGGAACTGGGTCAGCGCCGCCTCGGCCTGGCCGGCGTCTTCGGCCCGCGTCGTGAAGTCGAACAGTGGGGCGAAGAACGGCGGGAAGGGGTCGTAGTGGGGCAGCTTGGTCGCCAGCCGCAGCAGGCCGTCGCTCGTCACGGCCAGGGCGTGGACGTGGCGCGGCAGTACGCGCACCTCGAAGCGGTTGAGGGCGTTGCGCATGGTTAGCAGCATGACTTCGTTGGCGTACTCGCCGCGCTGCGGGTGCGCGACAAGTTCCAGCCGGCCATCCCCGTTCGAGATGACGGCGACGGAGTCGCCAATGTGGCCGACCGCCAGCGCCGCGTCGGTGGCGGCCAGGCAGGTCAGGGTCGTAGACAGGTCACGCAGCCGCAGCCGCCGGTTGCGCGCCCGTTTGACCAGGGCATCCCGTGCCTCGTGGAAGGCTTCCTCCATCAACTGCGCCCATTCTAGTGCATCGCTCGGCCGGCGCGCCCCCAGCTGGGCCTCCAACCAGGCGACGACGCGCTGACTGGCGATACGCGCGCCGTCCGCCGCGTGGGACGCGGACCCCGCGCCGTCGGCGACGGCCACCAGCAGCCGGCCGTCGGGCAGGCGCGCGAAGGCATGCGCATCCTGACACGGGATGCCCCGCGTCAGGTGCGCCGTTCCGGGAACTGAAGCGCCGACCACTCGCCAGTGACTCATGACTCTCGACCAAGGACCAAGGACAAACGACCAAGAAGTGTTCTCCCGATTGGTCCTTCGTCTTTCGTCCTTCGTCTGCCTCCCTCTCTAGTGCGATGTATCCACCGCCGCCCAGCCCACCGGCGGGAGCGGCGACTGCTGGCCCGGCTGCGAGTTGGCGACGGTCGAGAGGCTCTTGGACAGCCAGGTGAACAACTCGCGGAAGGCCAGGCCCTTGAGCTTGACGGCCGGCCGCTGGTCGGAGAACTTCGCCAGCGTCTTGAGGTCCGCGCCCTCGACACCCACGGCGTAGAACGACAGCCCCTTGCGGGCCTCTTCCTGCCGCGCCTGCTCGGCCACCGCCTCCCAGCCGTTGTCGGTGGGGCGACCATCGGTGATCAGGAACACCCAGGGGCGGAAGTAGTCCAGGCTGGCCTGCTTGTAAATCTCCTTGCGCTCGTGGACCAGCGCGATGGCGCGCTGCACGGCCTCGCCCATGGGCGTCTCACCCTGGGCGTCGAGCGTGGGGGCCTGAAAGTGGTCCGCCGTCACAAACGCCTGGTGGGCGTCGAAGGCGATGGCCTTCTGGCCGCCGCCCGTCACGTCCAGCGCCTGCACCTTGCCGCCGAAGGTCAGGACGGCGATCTCGACGCGCAAGGCAGCCAGATTGTCCGTCTTGAGCGTCTGCTCAAACTCCTTCAGCCCGGCGTTCAACTCGGCGATGGCCTTGCCCGCCATCGAGCCGGACGTATCCAGCAACAGAACTACCGGGCAGCGCGGCTCCGGGTTCTGCTCAAACTCCACCTGTTCCAACTGGGGAAACGCCAGCGTCTCATCGGTCATCAGGGTCTCCTCCGCCGCGACGGACGCGGCGCTCCGGGTTCGAATCGGCTCTGAGTACCAGTACGTCGGCGCGCGGCGAAAGTTTCAGACGGGCTTTTCCCTCCCTCTCCCTCTGGGAGAGGGTCGGGGTGAGGGTCTTAGCCGGGCAGCTTGCCCCAAGACCCTCACCCTAGCCCTCTCCCATAGGGAGAGGGAATACGTCACACCGACTTCGTAGCCTTATCGAGCGTAACAGACGCCACAAACGCCACCACGCGCTCGATGACCGCGTCGCGCTCCTGGTCCATCAGCAGCAGGTGGCCCGACTTCTCGTACCACACCAGTTCCTTCTGCGCCGCGCCCAGCAGGCCGTAGAGCAGATAGGCGTCGCCCGGGTTGGTGACGCGGTCCTGGCGGCCCTGGAGCACAAGAGAGGGGGCGGCCACAAACGGGGTCCGCCGCCGCGTGTAGTGGACCAGGTGCATCAGTTCGTCGAGCGCGCCGAAGGGGATGCGAATCTGGTCACCCAGCGCCTGCCGCGTCTTGGGGTCGTCCAGGTCGGCGCCCGGCGCGAAGGTCAGCACGGCCTCGCGCACCATTGGGTCGTCCCAGTTGGCGAACTTGTAGGGGTACCAGTAGGGCAGCACCGGGCGGAACAGGGGCACCAGCCGCGCCCGCCAATCGGGTATCTGCAACGGCGTCGCCATCACGACCAGCCCGGCCACGGGCCGCCGCGTCGCCACCAGGATGCCCAGCGTCCCGCCCATGCTCTGGCCCACCACAACCACCTGCCGACAGCGGGCGCTGAGGAGGTCAAAGGCGCGCTCGGCCCCTCGCTGCCACGCCTGCCAGGGGACACCCAGCAAGCCTTCCGGCAGGCCGCCGTGGCCCGCCAGGACGGGGACATGCACGGTGTAACCCCGGCCGTGGAGGGCGTCGGCCAGGGGCCGCATCTCATCGGGTCGGCCGGTAAAGCCGTGGATCAACAGCGCCCCGACCGGGCCGCCGTCGAGAGTGTAGGCATCATGGGCCATTACGCGGTCTCTCCCTGCTGTAGATAGGTCTGAAAGAAGTCCACCACCCGCCGCTCGTACTCCTGGGGCCGAAGCTGGGCCGCCTCGCGGTGACCTGCTTCCGGCACGACCCACAGAGCCTTGGGCGGACGCGCGGCGCGGTAGAGGGCGCGGATGCTGTCCATTGGCACGTAGGGGTCCCGCGCCCCGTGGATGAGCAGGACGGCCCTCGGCGCGAGCTGCCCGACCACCCGCAGCGGGTCGGCCTGGGCCAGGTTGGCGGCGGCGCGCCAGCCCATCGCCTGGACGATGGCCCACGCCAGCCAGGGCGTCAGGGGGCCAGGGTTGTACCGCTCGCGCAGCGCGCCCTCGATGAGCGTGCGCACCTCGGCAAAGGCACCGTCGGCGACGACGACGCGAATCAGCGGGTGCATGGGCGCCGCGCTGAGCGCGACGACACCGCCCATGCTAAAGCCGAGCACGCCGACGCGCGTCACGCCGCGCTTCTCCAGCCAGTCCACAGCCCCGAGCAAGTCCTGCCGCTCGTGATAGCCCAGGCTGACCAGGCTGCCGTCGCTGCGCCCATGCCCCCGAAAGTCGAAGGCCAGCACCCCAAAGCCCGCCCGGTTGAGCAGCGGCGCGGTCTTCAGGTCGGCGTCGAGGCTGCCATTATAGCCGTGGCACACCACAATCGCGGGCGCGGTGGACGACCCCGCCGCCGGGTCGCCCGGCGCGGGCATCCAGTAGCCGTGGAGCGCGACGCCATCACGGGCGGTGAAGTCCGCTTTCTCGTAGCGCAGCCCGTAGTCGCCCGGCGTGGCGGGCAGGTCGGGCCGACGGCGCTGGACGATCTGGTCAGCGGCGTACCACGCCACGAGCGCGACGCCCATGAGGAGGACGATCACCGCCCCTACCAGAGCAAGCCCCAGGCCACTCACCAGCCCCCCTTTACACGCAATTAAGTTCCTTCTTCCAGCCAGCGGGGGCGGGCGGTGAGGCGGATGAGCAGCGCGGCCAGCAGGACCAGCAGCAGAGCCGCGCCGCCGACGCCAATGATGTCGGCCCAGAAGACATCGTAGGCCGGGTCCTGGGTGGCGGTCGGACCGGGCGGCAGATTGGCGACCAGGGCGCGGGCGATGCCGCCGATATTCCAGAAGGCGTGCAGGGCGACGGCCAGCAGGTAGCCGACGACCAGGTTCAGCGGGCGGCGTCTCACCCGACCCCGCCACCACATCACCCCAACCAGCGCGGTGCACATCCCCTGCACCAGGGCCGCCCCCGCCAGGCCCAGCAGCGTCGGCCACCAGGCGCCCGCGTCCAGCGTCGGCCGCGTGATCAGCAGGCCCTCCGACAGGGCAAAGCCCAGGCCGGCCGCCAGGCCCCAGGCCAGCGCCCGCGCCTGGCTCGGCTCCCAGCCCGCCCACCAGGGGATGGTCAGCGCCTTGGCCGCCTCCTCCACCAGCGGGACGAGCACGACACGCGCCAGGGCCACTAGAGCCAGTAAGGCCGGCGCCGCGCGCAGATCACCGAGCGCGCCGAGACGGCCGCCGATGAGCGACTGGACCAGCGTGGTCAGGCCCGGCGCTTGATCCATCAGCGCGGCGGCCACCGCGCCCAGGGCGAGCAGGAGGCCCACTTCGACGCCCAGGCTGAGCAGGAAGGCGACCGTCCCGCCATAGGTGAACTGGACCGCCAGCCGGCCCGCCGGCGCGCGTGAGCGTTGCGCCCCAATCGCCAGCAGCGCGACGACCGGCAGGCCCACCGCAAGAACATTCAGGGGCGGGAAAATCCAGGCTGCCAGTGTGTCCCCTTCGACACTCGACAGGGTCAGGGCGCCGAGAATCAGCACGCCCACCCACAAGAGCAGGAGAATCCAGACCGGCGGCCAGGGCGCGGTCGCGTCCTGACCGCGAAACGCCTGGACGAACAGGAGCAGGCCGTAGAGCAGGCCCAGGGCCGCCCCGGCCGCGACCAGGGCATTGGTGGCGACGGGGTTGTCCCGCCAGATGAAGGGCGCGACGGCCCACAGAGCGGCCAGCGCCAGCCCGACCAGGGCGAGGGCGCCGCCGGTCACCGCCATCAGGATACGCAGGATGTCACGCATAGGTCTATCCCAAACTTTAGCCTTGCTGTGCTAAAACGCCAAAAACGCCAAGAGCGCCGTGCTGCCCTGGCGTCACATGTCAGGCGCGGGGCTGAAGCCCCGCGCTAGGCAGGCCAAGCCCCAAGGGGGCTACACATCTTAGCCCGTAAGGGCTTTGCTTTCGTAGCCCAGGAGTTTAGCCCTGGGCGGCGCTAGTTTCCTTCCTTGTCCCCGACGAGGTGGCAGGCGACCCAGTGCTCGCGCGTCTTGCCCACGTTGCGGAAGGCCGGAATGTCCTTGTCGCACAGCCCTTTCTGGGCGATGGGGCAGCGGGTGTGGAACACGCAGCCCGGCGGCGGGCGCAGCGGCGACGGCACATCGCCCTTGAGGATGATGCGCTCGCGCTTCAGCTTGGGGTCGGGGATGGGGATGGCCGACATGAGGGCCTTGGTGTACGGGTGCAGCGGGTTGCTATAGAGTTCCTCGCGGTCAGACAACTCCATCATCTTGCCCAGGTACATCACGCCCACGCGGTCGCTGATATGCTCGACCACGCTGAGGTTGTGCGCCACAAACAGGTAGGTCAGGCCATACTGGCGCTGGAGCGAGCGCAGAATGTTGAGCACCTGCGACTGAATCGACACGTCCAGGGCCGACACCGGCTCGTCGCACACGATGAACTTGGGCCGCAGGGCCAGGGCGCGGGCGATGCCGATGCGCTGGCGTTGGCCGCCGGAGAACTCGTGGGGGTAGCGGCGGGCGTGCTCAGGGTGCAGCCCCACATCGCGCAGCACCCGCAACACCGTCTGCTCGCGCTCGCGCGCCGTGCCGATGCCGTGGGCCAGCAGCCCCTCGGCGATGCTCTCGCCGATGACCATGCGCGGGTCCAGCGACGAGTAGGGGTCCTGGAAGATAATCTGCATGTCGCGGCGCAGGCGCTTCATCTCACCGGTCCTGGCGTTGGCGATGTCCTTACCCTCGAAGAACACCTGGCCCGCCGTCGGCTCGATCAGCCGCAGGATGGTGCGGCCCGCCGTCGTCTTGCCGCAGCCGCTCTCCCCCACCAGCCCAAAGGTCTCGCCCTTGCGAATGGTGAACGAGATGTCGTCCACGGCCTTGACCTGGGCGACGACGCGCTTGAGCAGCCCGCCGCGCACGGGGAAATACTTCTTGAGGTTCTTGACCACCAGCAGGTCACCCTGGTCCTGGTTCTGCGCCGTCGGCGACGGACTCACGGTCGCTTCCACGGTTCCTCCTCCTACACCCGGGCCGGGGTCGCGGCTCGCTCCACCCGCGGCTCGGCGGCGATGCCGGTGCTGTGGGGCGCGACATAGTTAAGCGACGGGCAGTCGTGGTACAGCCAGCAGCGCACTTGGTGCGCGCTGCTGCCGACGGGCAACAGTTGCGGCTCGGCCTGCTCGCAGATGGTCAGGCCATACTCGACGCGCGCCCGGCAGCGCGGCGCGAAGCGGCAGGCGTTGGGCGGGTCCACAAGGTTGGGTACCGTGCCCGGAATCGACTCGAGTTCGTCCTTGATGACGCCCAGCACCGGAATCGAGCCGAGCAGCCCCTGGGTATACGGCATCCGGGGGTCGCGAAAGATGGTCCCCACGTCCGAGTACTCCACAATCTGCCCGGCATACATCACCGCCACGTGGTCGGCCATCTCCGCCACCACCCCCAGGTCGTGGGTGATGAACACGATGGACATGCCGATGCGCTCCTTGAGCGCGCGCATGAGGTCGAGAATCTGCGCCTGGATGGTCACGTCCAGGGCGGTCGTCGGCTCGTCGGCGATGAGCAGCTCCGGCGTCATCGCCAGGCCCATGGCGATCATCACGCGCTGGGCCATGCCGCCCGACATCTCGTGTGGGTACGACTCGGCGCGGCGTTTGGCATCGGGGATGCCGACCTGCGCCAGCATCTCGACCGCGCGCTGGCTGGCCTGCTC
>CAZFUK010000237.1:0-1964 GCA_964522005.1 uncultured Anaerolineales bacterium
GTGCTCGGCGTCCAGGTGCTCGCACGGGCAGTCGCGGTCGGCGGTCGCCATGAGTTCGTGCCACCAGTAGTCGCGTTCCGGCGTCATCTCGACGGGGTAGGCGTCGCCCGCGCGGCGCAGCACGACGACCTTCTCGATGGACGGCGTCTGGCTCACGGCCTGGTCGGCGATGGGCTTGAGGGGGCCGGGCTTGCCGCGCCGCCAGGCGGCGTCCTGGGTAATCAGGACTTTGGCCTGGGCATCGTTGATGCGGTCGCGTAGCGAGTCCGCGCTGAAGCCGCCGAAGACGATGGAGTGGGGCGCGCCAATGCGGGCGCAGGCGAGCATGGCGATGGGCAACTCGGGCACCATGCCCATGTAGATGCTCACGCGGTCACCCTTCTGGACTCCCAGGCCCTTGAGGACGTTGGCGAAACGCTGGACCTCGCGGTGCAGGTCCTGGTAGGTCAGTGTGACCGAGTCGCCCGGCTCACCTTCCCAGACAATGGCGGCCTTGGTGCGGCGCCAGCTCAGGGTATGGCGGTCCACGCAGTTGTAGCAGATGTTGGTCTGGCCGCCGACGAACCACTTGAAGAAGGGGGGATTACTGGCGTCGAGCACCTGGTCCCAGGGCTTGAACCAGTGCAGCTCGTTCTCGGCGTGGCCGGCCCAGAAGCCCTCGAAGTCGCGGGCGGCCTCCTCATAAGGCGTCGCGTCGTTGACCCAGGCGTTGGCCTGGAAGTCGGACGAGGGCGGGAAGCGGCGCTCCTCCTTCATGAGGGACTCAAGCAGAGTCTGCGGGGTGACAGTTCCATCACTCATGGGCGTCCTCCTGCGTTGGAACAAGATGGTATCTTCCAGGTGAGTATACCGGCACGGTATCAAGGAAGATTAAGGCTTGTGTTAGGACATGGTAAAGTTGAGGCGGGTGTGGGGTACAGCCTGGGGGGAGAGTATATCACAAGCTTAGGTGGAGGGCAACTGCTTGCGCGAACTAGGGACGATTTTTACCGTACCGGCCTAGCATCACATTGACAATCTGCTTGGCCTCCGCCTCGTCCACGCCCGCCCCGAAGCGGTAGGTCCTGGCGCCATAGTCGAAGGCGATGGTCCCGCCGCCCAGCCCCCAGGTCTGCCGGCCACCCCCACGCCGCCACGGGTCATACGGCGCGGGCGACACCCGCAGGTCGCTCACCGTCTGCCAATCATAGAGGCGGGTGCGATGGAGGCCGAGCAGGTCGGAGCGAAGGCCGAGGCGGAAGCCGTCCAGCGTGACAATCTCCTTGCCGAACACCTGCCACAGCCAGCTAAAGAGCGCGAACCCGCCGCCCACCGTCCAGGCGGTAAGCCAGACGAGCATGAACCCGCCCGGCAGGAGGTCGCCAGGGAGGTTGCCACTGCTACGACGCAGGAGGCCCGCTATCATCATGCCGCCCACCCCGATTTCGGCGGCGGCCCAGAAGCAGAGCCAGATGGTGAGGAAGGCGAGGGCGAACCACTGGCGGCGGGCCGGGATGACGACGCGCAGCGCGTCGGGGTCCTGGCGGATGGTGGAACGCGGCCGGGCCGGTTCAACGAGAGCCATTAGCGATGCCTTCCTGGACCTGGATATACTGCCGCAGGATGGTATTGATCTGCTCTGTATAGTCCTCACCGCGTGCTCTAAACCAGTCGAGAATGTCCATGTCCACCGTAACGGTGCTGGGAAGTTCAAGCCGGGCGCGGGTGAAGAACTGGTCTGTTAGGGGCGGAATATCGGAGTAGTCAATGTCTTCATCCTTCATCTCCGCCAAACGTTCCCAGTTCGTTCTTGAGGTAGTCTTCGTATCGTGCGCGTTCACTCGTGTTTGCCTTTCAGTAGAACTGAAGTATAGCAGGGCCAGTGATAGAGGTCAAAGGGCTTTGTGATATAGGGTTGCTCTATAGGAAACATCTTGGGACTGTCATGCTGAGCGAAGCGAAGCCTCCCCAAGGGGAGGCTACGC
>CAZFUK010000237.1:1974-7830 GCA_964522005.1 uncultured Anaerolineales bacterium
GAACGGAAGTATAGCAAGGTCGGCTTTGAGGGTCAACCAGACCAAGCGACAACAGGTAAAGAAAGACAAGCCCCTCTATCCCATTACAACATCACAAGGGATAGAGGGGGTTTAGCTCAACTTCTGGCGGTGTGGCTACGCCTGGAGGTGGGCTTCCAGGAAGTAGAGGTGCTTGTCCAGCACACGCACCACCTCGGTGAACAGGTCGGACGTGCCCATATCGCCCGCCTCGTCGGCCTGGTCAATAGCCTGGCGGACCGTGCCACCGAGGGCCGCATAGCGCTCGGCCAGGGCTTCGACATACTCCATGCCCTCGTTGATTTCGGTCGGCAGTTCCGGCAGGCGGGAGGAGGCAGCCGCCATGCGGGCGGTGCCGGTGGCGTAGCCGCCCAGCGCGGTGGCACGCTCGGCCACCAGGTCCACCAACTCGGCGAGTTGTTCGGCCAACTCGTCAAACAGCTTGTGCAGTTGATAAAAGTCGCGGCCCTTGACGTTCCAGTGCGACTGCTTGACCTGGCTCATCAGGTCGAACAGGTCGGCCAGGTGCTGATTGAGTGTCTCAATCATCTGGGGGCGGGCATCCTCGGCCAACTCGATACGGGTATTGAAGGTGCGGGTTGCCATGCTAGAGTTCTTGGTGGTAGGGGTCTTGGTCCTGGTTGCCATAGGCTAAACTCCAAAGGTGATATAGGCTTCGCCAGAGCGAACTTCCACAAGAGAAGTTGCCCTGGGCAAGCAAGAGTAACTGACTGGTGATACACTGCCCTCAGCACAGCAAAGTCTGGGCCACGCTCGATACACTCTCTGTGGCTCTTTGTCCAAACTCGTCTTCCCTCGTATAATTCGGCCATCAGTGTTGACCCCAGATTATGCGAGGCGCTTAAGTAGGTAGCTATGCAGCTTCAGACCCCCAGCTTGCCCATTCTGCTTCCCGAACAGGAGCTTGACGACTTTTGTCGTCGCTGGAAGATTGCCGAGTTGTCCCTTTTTGGCTCTGTCTTGCGCGACGATTTCAATGCGGACAGCGACATAGACCTGCTGGTGACTTTCGCCCCGGAGGCCGACTGGAGTCTGCTGGATCACGTCCAGATGGAGCAAGAACTGGGTCTAATGCTTGGTCGCCCGGTTGACCTTGTCACACGCCGTGCCGTCGAACGGGGCCAGAATGTACCTCGTCGCCAGGCCATCCTGGCTTCCGCTCAGCCCATCTATGTCACACGATGATTCCAGCCTATCCGACATCCAAAAAGCAGGTCGCCTGATTCTGGATTTTACACAGGACATGGACTGGACGGCGTTTGAGGCAGACCTTAAAACGCAGTCAGCCGTCCTGCACCAACTACTTGTGATGGGCGAAGCGGTCAAGCGGCTGTCGCCGACCTTCCGCGCTCAGCACACCTACATTCCCTGGCCGCTCATCGCAGGCATGCGCGACCATCTGATCCACGGTTACGATGCTGTAGACCTGGATGAAGTGTGGCGTACGGTCCGGCGAGACATCCCTGCCTTGCTCCAGGCCATCTCTGAAATGACCTTAGACGGTAGCTAGGGGCGGCGGAGGGCATCCACGAGCAACTGGGTTTCGGGGGGCGGGGGCGGGGTCAGGCGGCTGACGAGGAGTGTGACCAGGAAGTTGACCGGCATGCCGAAGATACCGGCGGCCGGGCTGGTGATGCCGAGCACGGCCTGGCCGGGGTTGATCTGGGTCACGACGATGTAGGCGACGGTGACGGTGAAGCCGGCCAGCATGCCGGCGATGACGCCCTGGCGATTGGCGCGCTTCCAGAAGATGCTCAGCACCAGGGCGGGGAAGATGGTGGCGGCGGCCAGCGAGAAGGCCCAGGCCACCAGTTCCACAATGATGCCCAGCCGGCGCACCGCCGTCAGGCTGGCGGCCACGGCGACGACGAGCAGGGCGATACGCCCGACCTGGAGCCGACGGCGCGGACTGGCGCGGCGGTTGAAGGTCGTGTAGTAGATGTCGTGGGCGGCGACGGACGTGATGACCATGAGCAGGCCGTCGGCCGTCGAGAGGGCGGCCGCCAGCCCACCCGCCGCCACCAACGCGGCAATCGTGTGGGGCAGGCGCACAATCTCCGGCGTCGCCAGCACCACCAGGTCGGGGTGAATCTGAAGCTCCGTATAGCCCAGCCGCCCATCCCCATTCAGGTCCACAAACTGCAATAGCCCCTGGTTCGCCCAGTTGACGGCCCACTCGGGCAGGCCCGTCACCGGCTGGCCGACGACGTTCTTGAGAATTTCCCAGCGCGAGAACGCGGCGTAGGCCGGAATGGTCAGGTAGACCAGGGTGATGAAGACCAGCGCCCAGCTGACGCTCCGCCGCGCCTGGCGCACTGTGGGCGTGGTATAGAAGCGCATCAGGATATGGGGCAGGCCCGCCGTGCCGCACATCAGGCACAGGGTCAGGGCCAGGAAGTGCCACGGCGTCCAGTCGTTAAACGGGACGGTGTAGCCGTTGACGATGCCGAGGCCGGCTTCGAGCCGGCCCACCTGCTCCAGAGCCGCGCCGTAGACCAGTTGGGGCAGGGGCAGGCCGGTGTCCTGGAGCGAGAGCCAGACGACGGGCGTCAGATAGGCCAGAATCAAGATGATGCCCTGGACAACCTGGGTCCAGGTAACGGCCTTCATGCCGCCGAGGAACGAGCAAAACAGGACCGCGCCCAGGCCAATCAGGACACCCAGCAGGAAGTTGACGCCCAGAAAGCGGCTCATGATGAGGCCGACGCCGGTGACCTGGGCCGTCAGGTAGACGAAGGAGACGAGCGTGGCCATGATGGCCGAGGTGACGCGGGCCCCGTGGCTGGCGAAGCGCGCGCCAATCAGGTCGGGGATCGTGTACTGGCCGAACTTGCGGACATAGGGCGCCAGGAGCAGGACGAGCAGGACGTAGCCGCCGGTCCAGCCCATGATGTAGGCCAGGCCCTCGTAGCCGAGCAGCCAGAGCGTGCCCGCCAGCGAGATGAACGTAGCGGCGCTCATCCAGTCGGCCGCGATGGCGAGGCCGTTGAAGATGGCGGGGACGCGCCGCCCGGCCACGTAGTACTCGTCCAGGCTGGTGGTACGGTTGCGCAGGCCCAGGATGGCGTAGATGCCGACGGTGAGGGCCATAAACGACCAGTCAATCACCGGCGTCGGCAGGCCAAAGCGGGTTTCGAGCACGACGAACCCGCCCGTGAATAGGAGCAGGAGCAGGATGAAGCCGCCCGCGCGGCGCAGGACGGTGCGGCGTAGGGGGTGGTCCACTTTGCGCTGCCCGCCGCCAAACGCGCGGTCGTAGCGTGTCATGGCCCAGGTGTAGACCAGGGTGAGGGCCAGGAAGACGATGAGCGAGCCTTGCGCGCCCATGTAGTACCCGAGCGGGAAGCCCCCGAAGACGGTCACCTGGTTGAGCCACGGGGCAAAGAGGGCGGGGAGGTAGGACGCGGCGAACCAGACCAGCAGGAGGCCGCCGATAAGGCGCAGGTTCCGCCGCCAGTACGTCGCCTGGCGGGCGGCCTGGTCGGCCACGGCGCGGACCTCCTGGATGACCACCGACGGCATCTCAGCGCGGCTGCGGAGGGGCCGGTCGCGTTGGGCCGTCCGGCCGGGGGCGGCCTGGGAGGGGGGGAGGCCCAGGCCCCGGCGGGGGATGCTCCACTTGCGCGCGCGCTCCTCGCCCTCCCGCTCGACGCGCTGGAGGGGGTGAAACAGGAAGTCGAGGGCGAGCAGGGCCATCGCCAGCGCGCTCCCCCACAGGATAATCAGGATGAGCCAGGTGAGCATGCCTCGCTGCCTCAAACGCCCGGCGCGGCCTGGAGGTCCTGCCCGTCGCGGGTCGGCTCGCCCTCGTCAGCGATCTGGACCTGGAAGGCCGGCTGCCAGATGGGGAGGGTGACGTGGAAGGTCGCGCCGCCGCCGAGGCCCGCGCTCTCGGCCCAGATTTCGCCGCCGTGGACATAGACAATGTGGCGGGCGATGGTCAGGCCGATGCCTGTGCCGCCGCTGGCGCGGGTGCGTGACTTATCCACTCGGTAGAAGCGTTCGAAGATGTGCGGCAGATGCTCGGCTTCGATGCCGATGCCCGTGTCGCGCACGGTCATCTCGATGTAGTCCTCGAAGACGGCCAGCTTGACCGTCACCTGGCCGCCGGCCGGCGTGTAGCGCAGCGCGTTCGCCAGCAGGTTGATGATCACCTGGGACAGGCGGTCGGGGTCGGCCTCGATCTGGGGCGCCTCCGGCGGCAGGCTCAACTGGAGGTCAATGTCGCACACGCTGAACTGGGGCTGGAAGCGGGCGATGAGGGCCGCCAGTAGCTCGGCCGGGTTGACCAGGCGCGGCGTCATGGGCAACTCGCCGGCCTGAGCACGGGAGAGCAGCCCCAGTTCCTCGGTGAGGCGTTGCAGGCGGGTCGCCTCGTGACGGATGAGGGTAAAGGTTTGCTCGTTGGGCGCGATGACGCCGTCGAGCAGGCCCTCCATGTAGCCCTCGATGGTTGTCAGGGGGGTGCGCAGTTCGTGGGCCACGTCGGCCAGCAGGGCCAGGCGGCGCTGCTCGGTGCGGTCGAGTTCCTCGGCCAGTTGGTTGACGCTCTCGCTCAACTGGGCGATTTCGTCGCGTGACTGGATGTGGGTGCGCTGGCCGTAGTAGCCCTGGGCCAGGCGGCGGCTGACCTCGGTGAGTTCCTGGAGCGGTTCGACCAGCCGGCGCGAGACGAACAGGCTGGCGACGAGGGCGGCGGCCAACGCGCCGAAGCTGGCGACCAGCAGGGCCTCTTCGAGCAGCGTCTGCCAGGCGTCGTCACCCGTCTGGGGCGGGACGACAGCGGCAGGCGGGCCGCCTTCGACCGGCAGCGCGGCCGTGTCCGTCAGGCGGCTGCGCATGAGGAACTGGACCGTGACCAGCAGCACGACCACCGCGATGACGACGATGATGGCGTGGGAGAAGAACAGTTTCCAGCGCAGTTGACGGAACGGGTGCATGGAACCTCGACGGGCGACGAAGGACGGAAGACCGAGGACGGACGACGGACGGGGCGTTTGGTCTAGCCGGTGAACTTGTAGCCGACGCCGCGCACGGTCTGAATCAGCGTGGGTTCGGCCGGGTCGTCTTCGAGTTTGCGCCGCAACAAGCTGACGTGGACATCCACGACGCGGTCCACCCGCTCGAAGTCGTGGCCCCAGACGCGCTCCAGGAGTTGCTCGCGGGTGAAGACGCGGCCGGGGTAAGCGGCCAGGGTGTAGAGCAGGTCAAACTCGCGGGCCGTCAGCACGACCAGGGCGCCGTGATGGCGCACCTCGCGGCGTTCGGGGTCAATGACCAGGTCGTGGTACTTGAGGGAGGGGACCTCCGCCGCGGGGGCGCCGTGGCGGCTGCGGCGGAGGATGGCCTTGACGCGGGCGACGAGTTCGCGGGGGCTGAAGGGTTTGGTGAGGTAGTCATCCGCGCCGACCGACAGGCCCACGACCTTGTCAATCTCCTCGGCGCGGGCCGTCAGCATCAGGATGTAGGGTCCGCCCTCCTGCTGGAGGCGCTGGCAGACTTCAAGCCCGCCCATGCTGGGCAGGAGCAGGTCCAGGATGACCAGGTCGGGGCGGTGGACGCGCGCGGCGGTCAGGGCTTCGAGGCCGTCGCGCGCCGCGCGCACGTGGAACCCTTCGGCCTTCAAGTACGCCACAATCAGGTCCAGGATTGGCTCCTCATCCTCGACGACGAGGATTGTCGCTGCCATAGACCGCCCATCCTCCCCAGATGATTGCTCTCCGTCAAACCTGCCGTGAGTATACACCGGTTGGGAGGCAAGCGCAACTCGTTGGACCGCTCGACCTAGCCCCCAGCCCCCTTCCCTGGGAAGGAAGG
>CAZFUK010000238.1:0-1333 GCA_964522005.1 uncultured Anaerolineales bacterium
GACCACTGTGTAGCGCAGTTGGGCCACCCCGCCCCGCCGCACCAGGTCAGGCGCGGCCAGCGAGAGCATCAGGTCGGTGGTTGTGGGCAGGTCGGGCGTGGGGGACATCATCGGGGCGGGCGTCGCCTGCGGACGCGGGAGAGGGGTCTGGGTCGGCTCCACCGCCTGGGGCGGCTGCCGCGTGGCCGGAATGAGGACCGTCGCCTCAGCGGGCGCGGTATCCTGTGCCGAGGCGTGGGGGTCTGAGAGAACCCCCACGCTCAGCACCACCAGGAGGAGCAACACACGGACACACTGAGACCCCATGCCCCCAGTGTAGCAGGGAACACGGGCCATAGTGCATCAAAAACGTGTCAAAAACGTGTCAGTTGCCCCGCGCTTTGGGCGAGTGGAATTTGACCCCACTCCCCCAGACCACCTCCAGGCAGCCGCTCGGCCATCCGATTTGGACGAGGAGCGCGCGAAGCCGGCCGGTGTAGAGGCGCACCGTCGCCGGGTCCTCGGCGCACGCCGACGGCCAGAACGCCTGAGTGAGGGCAAAATAGGGGATGACTTCGTTGGGGCGGTCGGTGAAGGCCACCCACAGCGCGCGGAGAGTGGGGGGGAGTTGGATCGTGCGCGTCAGATCCGGGCTGTACGCGCCATAGTTGGGGCACACGAAGGGGGACAGGTCGCGCCGGGGGCCAGCCGAGCGCACGGGCCGTGTCAGGGTCATGGTCGTATACACAGTCGCTCCTTAGCTAGAATGGGGAGGACATCTGTTTGTCTTATAGTTTACCTTATGTCGGTGCTGTACGCAATAGAGAACGGGGCAAAGTGGCAAATCTTTACGTTTTCACAGAATGTGGTAAACTCAGCCGATCAGCCTGTTGACAAGCGACTCCCTGTCTGCTATAATACGTGGTGTACCTCGAAGGTACACCACGTGACGCAAAGGATACCCACCGTGGCACAATCCGTAGCCAGCCGCCAGGCGCGTCAGAATTTCTTCGACCTCATCCGTGCTGCCCACGCGGGTAACTCAGCGGTCATCACCATTGACGGCATCCCCGTCGCCGCCATCGTCGGCTATGATCAATTCCGAAGGTGGGAGACTATGAACGAACCCGCAGGCATCAACATCGAAGACCTGGAGCGGCACGCCCTGGCTCTGGCCGGAGGCGACGCCGACAAGGCTGCCCTCCTGCTGAGCGAGGCCCTGACACGGCTTCTGTCGAGGCGCGGCGACAAGCCAGAGGAGCCATCCCCGTGAACCAAACAGCGACCATCACCGAAACCGTCACGCTCAAAGTCGTCACCTGCTGCGTCTGCGACGTGCCGTTCGCCATGTCCA
>CAZFUK010000238.1:1343-6425 GCA_964522005.1 uncultured Anaerolineales bacterium
GCTCAGGGAGACCAAGCAGGCGTTCTACTGTCCGACCTGCCACGAGAAGGGCTTATACGGCCCCAACGAGGCCGACCGTCTCAAGTAAAACCTGGCCGCGCTGCAAAGGCAGCTGCGCATCAAAGAGGTCGAGTTAGCCGACGAGCGGACCCTGCGCGAGCAGACCCACCGCCAACTTACGGCGGCCAAAGGGCAACTGACCAAGACCAAGAACTGTATCGCCGCTGGCGTCTGCCCCTGCTGCAATCGGTACTTTGCCCACCTGCACCGGCACATGCAGAGCAAACACCCTGACTACGAGCAGAGCGACGAGCCAACGTCCGAGGCCGATTAGCGGCTGCCCATCCCGCGTCCTCTCAGCGCGGGACGCAGTAGCCCCCTGGCATGGGGCTAGGGGGCTAGCAATTATATCAACCCACGCCGTAGTTATGTCGAAGTCAAAAGCCTTCAGTTATGTCGAGTATGGGCGTCTCTGACGACATAACGAAACGGTGAATCTGTGTGTTCTGTGCGAAGTGTGTTTAGTCGAGAGATGAAACGCCGCGAGCTAGAAAAGAGGGGATCATGCTCGAACTGGTACTCGCCCTTGTCTGCATACCTGTTGTGTTCGGGCTGGCGATGATGCTGATGGGCTTCGCGGGCTTCGCGGTCTATGCGCCCTTCCTCGCGTTCGACCGCCTCCTCGACCGCCTGTGGGGCGTGCGCCACCCTGAGCCACCCACCGTTGTCTACATGCAGCCGCCGGCCGCGCCGCCCACCTACCCCGCCCCCATGCCGCCTGCCCAGCAGCCGGTCGTCCATAACCACCACTACTACCTGCTGGGGCAGCAACCACCCGCGCCGCCGCTGCCCGCGCCCACGCTACCCAGGACATCCAACGTGGTCGAAGGCGAGTGGCGCGAGGTGCGTCCGTCAGCCCCTCGCGCCTCGTCCCTGGCCCCTGTTCAGGGCCGCGACGAAGTACGCCGCCTTCTGGCCGCTGGCCGCCCGGCGCGGCGACTAACGCGAGGTGACTAATGGCGACGAGCTTCTGGGATCGAGAGCGCAACACCCGCGTCATAGACAACACGCGGCCCCAGGCCGCCCCCAACGACACCAACCTGAGCACCGGCTACGCCACGGGTGACCTGCTCGCCCACGCCGCCGACGCCTGGATCGCTACGCGCACGCGCAACACCTGGCGGCTCATCTACATCATCTGGGGCGTCATCGCCGTCGCCGGTGTCGTCTGGTATCGAGACCAGGACCTGGACGGCTGGTTCACCGTCGGCGTCTGTGGCCTGCTCGCCGTCGCAGCCTACGGCCTCGGCTGGTGGAACCAGGAGGCCGTCACTCACGAAGCCTGGCGGCTCTTCCAGGAGCGCTACCAGGGCGTCACGGCCAAAATCACCGAGCCGCCGCAGGCCCCCCGTGGCCCAGTGGTACAGGTCGAAGGCGATAAAGAGCACGATCTGCAACGGCTGAAAGCCGAGCTGCGCTATGTCCTCATCCGCGCCGTCCACACGCCCAGGTCGCTCAGGGACAACGACTACGAGGTCATCCCCGGCGTCAATGTGCGGCTCGACAAAGAGCTGTACCGCTTCCTCATGTACATCTTGCGGGAGTTGAAGCTGGTGACAGGCGGGACCGACCCCCGCACCGGGAAGCGCAAGAAGTGGGTCTGTAACTTTGCCACCGAAGCCGAGGCCCTGGCCGCGTTCGAGCGCGTCGCGCACAAGGTAGACATCCTCAACCTGGACCGTATCGCCGACCAGGCCGACAAGGGGGATTGGGATGAGTAGCCAGTGGGACCAGCGCCGACTGACCATCACCGCCGACGAACTCATGGGGAAGGCGAGGACGACCCCGCCCACCTACGCCCCGCCTGCCTCGTCGCCTCTCGGCTGGGCGCAGGGCAAGCTGTCGCGGTCGCAGGGCTGGCCCTGGCGCGAAATTGGCCTGACGCTGGCCGCGTGCTTCGTCGGCGCCACCCTCGTCGCCCTGGTCCTCAACAGCGGCTGGACCCTCCCCAGCCTGCCGCGCCGTCGCGCCGAAGCCTCCACGCCGCTCCCGTCGCCCATCGTCCAGGAGCGCGTCGTCCAGGTCGAGCAGCCCCCGGTCATCATCGTCGTCACGGCTACCCCTGCCCCTGTCCAGCCCGCGCCCGCCCAACCCGCGCGCCAGGCCCGGCCGCTACCACTCCCCACGCAAGCCCCGCCGCCGGCCGCCTGGCCCGCGCCCCAGCCGGTGACACAGGCTTATGGCTGCGTCGGCCTCGGCCCGTGCAACCCGCCCAGCGCCGCGCCCGCCAAGCAGTTCACCGGCTACCAGTGCCCCGACGGACGCTTCTTCCCCGCCGACGGTCCCTGGGGCATGTTCGGGATTGGCACCTGGATTGTCGAGGGTCAGGGCGACGTGGTCAACATCCGCGACACCACCGAGCGCGGCTCAGCAATGGGCTGGCACAACAACTGTAGCAAGGTCTGGAGGTAGACAATGACCAATCAACCAACCCGCCGCATCACCGGCTGGCTCGCCAGCAACCGAGACGACCTTCAGACCGGCGGCGCGCTCCTGGCGACCGTCCTGCTGCTGGCCTACACCTTCTGGCACTCCGGCAACCTGCTCTCGCGCTACATTGACCCCGCCTGGGTAGGCTACGTGGCCGCGCTGGGCGTCGAGGTCGCCATTGTCAGCCTCTCCCTACGCATCGGTCAGTTGGGCTGGCACTCGCCCCAGGCGACCATCTTCAAGCGTACCCTCATTGCCGCCCTGGTCGTCAGCGCCCTGGCGAACATTGCCGAGGGGCACCAGGTCATGTACCACCAACCCTTGACGCTCTACGCCCTCAGTCCGTTGGTTGGCAACCTGGATGGAGTCGAGTTGGCGACTGCCAATCCCGTGCCTGTCATTGACTGGATACAGGCCGCCATTGGCCTCGCCGCGACTGGGCTGCTATCCATCATCGTCTACGCCCTGGCCGACATCATTGGCGATGATGTCCGCACGGCTACCGCTGCCAGGCGGCCCACTGTCAGTGTCAAACGCCGAGCCAGTCGCCCCTTGGCACGCCAACCTCGGCGGCGGGCGCTGCCAACCTCCGTCGCGCCCGCTGTCAACCCCGCCCATCGCCAGGAGCCTGTCAGCGCCAGCCCTGTCAATCCCGCGCCAACCCCGCCAATGGCAGACCTGGACGATGTCAGCCGCCGTCTGGTGGAGGCATTGGCAGCCGCGCCTGACGGCCTGAGCAAACGCGAGGTCGCCCGGCGCGCGGGCGTCAATCCTGAGACCGCCCGCCAACGGATTGACAAGCTCGAAGCCGCCGGCCTGGTCAGCGTCAATGGCGTCGTCAAGGCAAGAGCGGTATTCTAGCCACCGCTGCCCTTGACACTTGCTATTCCCCCTCGTCCCCGACCCCTTGTCCCTCTACCGCCTGGCCCCTGCTCATGGCCGCCACCGTCGCCGCGATGCGCGCCCAGGTAGACACCGCGTCCGTTCCTGGCTCGCCGCTCGGCTCACCCGCGTGCCACCAGGGTGTGGGCACCGCCGCCTTGTGGGCCGTCTCGCGCAGGGTGTCTAACGTCGGGTTGTAGTACGCCTCCTGGGTTAGGGCAGGCGTGGAATGCCCCGCGATCTTGGACACCTGGGGCAGGTTGCCTGTGGCATCGAGAGACCGCGTAATTCCACCGCGCCGCGTCGCGTGGCTGCTGAACGGGGGCACCCCAGCCGGCGCGGCCCACTTGCCCAGGCTCTCTGAGAGCGACGCGGGCGTTATGGCGCGCAGCGGCCGCAAAATCTGCCCGCCCCGATGCGTCGCGCACAGGAGCGGCCCTGGTATCCGCCCGCGCAGGTCCAGGTAGCGCTCCAGGTAGGGTACGACGCTGTCCTCTAGGGGCACGTACCGTTCCTCGTCGCCCTTGCCCTGGCGGATCCGCAACGTCCGCGCCTCCAGGTCCAGGTCCGCTAGCGTCAGGTCCGTGTACTCTTTCGCGCGCAGGTACACCGTCGCGGCCAGCGCGAACACCAGCGCGTCTCGGCACGCCCGCTCGGTCTTCACCAGCTCGCACACGGCCAACAACCGCGTGAACTCAGTATCCGTCACCGACCGCTTCGGACGCCGCCGCCGCTTCCCCGGCACAGGCTCGAAGTCCACCGCGCGTAAGTAGTCATCGGTGTCCATCAACCCCTGTCGCCATAGCTCGGTCAGCGCTCCCTTGACCACACTCAGCACCGTGTTGGCCGTGCGGGGCACATACTCATCCCGGTCCACCTTCTCGACCAGGATGGTGCGCAGCGCCTGCACCTCTTGGCGCGTCCATGTTTCCCAGGGACAGTCTTGCCACCCCTCGTAACCCATCAACCGGCCGGCGGTACGCAGCCGAAACTCAATCCCCCGTCGGCTCTTGCCCGGCGCGTGGCCCTTGATGTAGGTGAGCACCGGGTCCTCGTCGGCCAGCGCCACGGCTGGCGTCTCATCCGACGAAGCGGCACGCAAATACAGCACTTTGCCCATGTCGCCCCCTCCGTGGGTCAGATGTATCTCACCTAACGACTCGGTCGCCCGCCTGTTACGCGTCAGGTTTCAGAATGGCAATAAATCGGCCTCTGCGCCCGTAACTCTACCCTCTCAGAGTCGTTACATCCGGTGTCCCGGACATGATGACATGCTGTGCCCCACGACGGGCACGGAGGGGAACCCCATGCAACGCCTACGTATCCTCCAGGACCGCGCCGCCACGCTGTGGCGCGGCGGGCCACGCGGCAAGTTCATCGTCGGCTGTGGGGGCCTGGCCGCCCTCGCGGGCCTCTGCCTCTGCTCACTCCTGGCCTGGGCACAGACGCCCGCCGGTCGGGCCGGGGTAGCGACCACCAACGCGGTCCAGACCGCCACACGGCTCGCCCTCGCCCTTCAGGCGCCGACCCCGATCGCCTCCCCGCGACCACCCACCAGTTCGCCGAGTGCCCCACCGCCTCGCGCGACCGCCGTCTCGACGGCGACGCCGACCGCTCGCCCTTCCGCCCCCCCCGCCCCCCCCCCCCCCCCCCCCCCCCCCCCAACGGCACGGAGCCCCCCGGCCGGGGGCCCCGGGCCCGGCCCCCCAC
>CAZFUK010000238.1:6435-7819 GCA_964522005.1 uncultured Anaerolineales bacterium
CAGCCGCACAACTGACAGCTATCCCCGCGACGGCTGCCCCGGCCACGGACACCCAGCCCTCAGCCACGGCTGTCCCACCGACCGCCGTCCCACCCACTCCTATCCCGCCCACGCGCGTCCCGCCGACAGCCGTTCCACCGACAGCCGTTCCATCTGCGGCCCGCCCCGTGCAGGTCCAACCTACCCAGCCCCCACCGCCCCCAACCCAGGCCGCGCCCACCGGCGCATCGTTCACCATCTCGGTAAGCAACCAGGGTGCAGGGCTGGAAACGGTGACCGTGACCAACCGAGGCTCCGAGGCCCAGGCGATGGGCGGCTGGCGCATCCTCAGCCACAGCAGTCAATGCGTCCTCCAGCAGGACCAGACCTTCACCTTCCCGGCCGGCTTCAACCTGGCCGCCGCGGGCAGCGTCAACGTCTACAGCGCCTACAAAAACAATCCGCCCGCCGACGGACTGCGCGCTCGCAGCGACAACATCTGGGACAACGACAGCGACCGCGCCGAACTCGTCAAGCCAGATGGGACGGTCGTGGCTCGCTACGGCTACGGCCGCTGCCGATGATCACCGAGACCCCTATGTCACGCCTACTACTCCTGCTACTCCTGGCCGGGTGGCTCGCCGCCTGCGGTAGTTCGACGGGTACGCCCGCGCCGACCCGAACCCCCATGCCGCCCACCCTCACGCCTGCCCCCACGGAGACGGCGGCTCCCCCAACGGCCACGCCGACCCCGAAGCCGGGCCGACAGGCGGGGCAACTTCCCAACGGGACGGACTGCCCGAACGGGTATCCCGTCAAAGGCGCGCTCGCTCGGACGGGGGAGCGTATCTACTTCGGCCCCTCCTTGGTCTACTATCGCCAGACCAAGCCCCTGCGCTGCTTCCGCTCCGACCAGGATGCCGAGGGCGAGGGGTTCGTGGACGCGCTCAAAACGAACCTGCGGCCCTAACACGCTGCTCACCCCATTGACAACGCCCATAACATTTGCTATACTCAAAGGGAGGCATCAACGGCATTGATTAAGAGGGCACACCATGCTGTACGCACCGACCTTCTATTCGTCGGGGGGCTGTATGACTGAGGCACACCGCAAGCTGCGCCTGTCTGCCGCCGCTCGTCATGTTGGGCTGGACCCGGCCTACCTCTCGCGGATTGCCAAACGCGACGACAGCGGCACGAGCCAGCTTGAACGCGAGGGCGTTACCGTCATGCGTAACCCCGACTATCCCGACGTGGTCGAAATGTACCAGGACGAAATCGAGGAGTGGGCCAAAACCCACCACGCCGCTCGGTCCCGCAAAAAGAGGTCCTAATCTCACCCCGTTACCCCCCTTGACAAATCAACGGTATTGATTATAATAAGAGGTAGTCAAGACCGTTGACC
>CAZFUK010000239.1:0-7811 GCA_964522005.1 uncultured Anaerolineales bacterium
AGGGAGAACACCATGACCCAACAACTGGCCTCGCGGGCGCGGGGCCTCACCTTTGAGCAGTTCCAGGTCGGCGACGAGGCCGAGTCCGTCGGCCGCACCGTCACCGAGACCGACATCGTCCAATTCTCGTACCTGACCGGCGACTGGACCCAATTGCACAGCGACGCCGAGTTCGCCGCCCAGACGCCCTTCCAGGCCCGTATCGCCCACGGCCTGCTTGGGCTGAGCATCGCGTCGGGCCTGGTCGCGCGGCTCGGCGTCATCGAGGGCACGGCGTTGGCCTTTCGCGGCATCGAAAGCTGGAAGTTCAGCAAGCCGGTCTTCATCGGCGACACGGTCCACGTCGTCACCAGGGTGACCGAGACCAAGGCCATGCCGCGCCTGGGCGGTGGGCTGGTCACGATGGAGGTGTCGGTGGTCAACCAGAAGGGCGAGGTCTGCCAGCGCGGCGTCTGGGAAGTGCTGGTACGCAGCGGAGCGACGACGCCGTGACCGCCCATGCTCCGCGCCTGCTGTGTCTGACCATCCCCACCCCCTTCGAGGTCGGGCCGGTCAATGTCTACCTCGTCGAGGGTGAGCCACTGACCCTGATTGATGCCGGTCCCAAGACCGAGGAGGCCTGGACCGCCCTCCAGGCCGAGCTGGCCGCCCACGGCTACCGGCTCCAGGACATCCAACAGGTCGTCCTCACCCACGCCCACCTGGACCACTACGGCCTGCTCAACCGCGTCGTCGCCGCCAGCCGCGCGCCGGTCTACGCCCACCCGCGCAGCGTGTGGTGGCTGGCCGACACGCCGGCCGAGTGGCAGCGCCGCGTCGAGTTCTTCCGCGACCTGTGGGTCCAGTGCGGCGTTCCCGCCGACAAGCTGGCCGCCATGAGCCACCTGTCCCAGTTGGGCGTCCAGTTCGCCGAGTCGCTGCCCCCTGAAGCCGACGTGCGCACCATAGACGAGGGCGACACGCTGGTCATGGGCGGGCTGACCTGGCAAGTGCTGCACACGCCCGGCCACGCCGGCAGCCACATCTCGTTCTACGAACCCGGCTCCCAGCAGATGATCGCGGGCGACCACCTCCTGCTCAAAATTTCGTCCAACCCCCTGCTCGAACCGCCCATCGGCTTGCAGCAGCGCGCGCGCAGCCTGGTAGACTACATCGCCTCGCTCAAGCGCGTCGCCGCCATGGAGGTCTCGGTCGCCTGGCCGGGCCACGGCCCGCCCGTCCGCGACCACCGCGCCCTCATCGCCACGCGCCTGGAACACCACGCCACCCGCTCCGCCTACATCGCCTCGCTGCTGGCCGACGGCCCGCTGACCGCCTACGAGCTATGCATGCGCCTCTTCCCCAAGCTGCCCCTGGGCCAGCTGTTCCTGGGTCTCTCCGAGGTCATCGGCCACCTGGACGTGCTGGAACTTGAGGGCCGCGTGGGCGAGACGCCCCAGGCCAACGGCTCGGTGCGCTATCATCTCATCACGTCCTAGCAACACAAGAGACCTGACGGGTTTCCCAAAACCTGTCAGGTCTTTTACCTTCTAATGACCTGACAGGTTTCCCCCTTCGGGGACTTCGTGAAAACCTGTCAGGTCTGTGAGCTTTAGCTCTCGCCCGGCTCGACGCCGTCGTTGATGCGGCGCAGGTCCTGGTCCACCGGCGGCGACTCGACGTCCGGCATCATGCGCACGCCGGCCTCCGTCACCTCGTCGCCCTCGGCCATCCCGGCCTGGACCATCCCACCCTGGGCCATCTCACCCTGGGCCTGCTCCGCCTCGCCCCGGTTAGCGACAATGAGCCGCTCCAGTTGCTGGTTGAGCGCCTGTAGGCCGCGTGCGATGGTCGCCAGCGTCTGCTGCGCCGTCTGATGCCGCACCGCCTCCTGGGCGACGCGCTTGGCCTGCGCGCCGAATTCCTGCGCCGCTTCGGGCAGCTTCGCTTCCTGGAGCGCCGTCTCCGCCTGCTGACGCAGCGTGCTAAAGCCGGTCCGCATCTCCTGCTCAATCTCCTTCGTCCGCTCACTCGACGCCAGGCCGCGCACGGCCTGCTCCAACGTATCCGCCAACTCGCGCAACTCCTGGCGCAGGTCCGCGCGTGGCCGCGCCGACCCCGTGGGAGGCGTCTGCGCCTCGGTCGCCGAGGGCGTCGGCGTCTCAAATGTTCCAGTGGCAGGGGTCTTGCCCGGCTCGTCCATTGCACTCCTCCTTAGGTATGTGACCGCTACCCATCTCACCCTCTATACGCTCAGCGGGGGTCAAAGTTGCACTCCGCGCCGCGACTCGCGCAGCAATAGTCAGGCCACCCCAGGCGCGGCCCTCCTCCCGTTTGGCAAGCCCGGCTGGCTGTGCTAAGATTGGGGCGGCTATGTCTCCGGTAGCGGTAAGTGGAGGAGGATTGATGAAGGCTGTCGTGATGGCAGGAGGGGCCGGCTCGCGGTTGCGGCCACTGACCGTGGGCCGCCCCAAGCCGATTGTTCCTATTGTTAATAGACCTGTCATCGGTCACATTCGGGATTTGTTATGTAGACACGGCATCAAAGACCTGGTCGTCACGCTCCAGTACATGCCCGACCAGATTCAGGACTATCTGGGCGACGGCTCGGACTGCGGCATGAGCATCAAGTACTCGGTGGAGGAAGCGCCGCTGGGCACGGCCGGCAGCGTCAAACACGCCCAGGCCCACCTGGAAGACACCTTCCTCGTCATCAGCGGCGACGCCGTCACCGACCTGGACATCAGCGCCGTCGTCGCGTGGCACAAGGCCCATGGGGCCAAAGCGACGCTCGTGCTGCGGCGAGTCAAGGAACCGCCCGAGTACGGCGTGGTCATCACCGACGGCGATGACCGCGTGCGCAGCTTCCAGGAGAAGCCGAGTTGGGGCGAGGTGATGTCTGACACGGTCAACACAGGCATCTACATCCTCGAACCCTCAGTGCTGGACTACATCCCCACCGACACCCCGTTCGATTTCAGCAAAGACCTCTTCCCCCGTCTCCTCGAAGCGGGGGAGCCGCTGTACGGCTACATCACCCAGGACTACTGGACGGACGTGGGCAACCTGGCTGAGTACATGCAGGCCAACGCCGACGTTCTGCGCCGCGCCGTTAAGGGCATCGAGCTAGGCGAGCACATTGGCGGCGACATCTGGACCGAGGGCGACGTCGAGATCGCGCCGGACGCGCAACTCTATGGCCCCATCTTCCTCGGGCACGGCGTCAAAATCAAGGGCGGCGTCATCATCCAGGGTCCCACCGTCGTCCGCCCCTTCACCGTGATTGACAATCGCGGCTACATAGACCGCAGCATCATCTGGCGCAACTGCTATATTGGCGAGATGGCTGAGGTGCGCGGCGCCATTATCTGCCGCTCGTGCAACCTCAAGAGCCGTACTGTCGTCTACGAGGGCGGTGTGCTGGGCGATGGCACCAGCATGGGCGAAGGCGCTATCATCCACCCCGGCGTCAAAATCTGGCCGGGCAAGGCCATTGAGGCCAGCACCAGCGTTCGCAACTCCATCATCTGGGGCTCCCAGGGCCGCCGTACCCTGTTTAGCCGCTTCGGCGTGTCCGGCCTGGTCAACGTGGACCTGACGCCCGAGTTCGCGGCCCGGCTTGGCGCGGCCTACGCCTCGACCCTGCCGCGCAACGCCACCGTTACCATCAACCGCGACGTCACCCGCAGCGCGCAGATGCTCAAGCGCGCCCTGATCGCGGGCCTGCCCTCGGCCGGTGTCAACGCCCTGGACACCAAGAACGTTCCCATCCCCGTCCTACGCTATTACACCGCCGCCGAGAACGCCGTCGGCGGCATCCACGTGCGCATCTCGCCCTTCGACAGCCGCGTGGTGGACATTCGCTTCTATGATTCAGAGGGCATGAACCTGAGCAAGAGCGCGGAACGCGAGATTGAGCGCGTCTTCTTCCGCGAGGATTACCGCCGCGTCTACCTGGACGAGATCGGCCAGATCAACGACGCGCCCGTTGTCACCGAGCGTTACACGGAAGGCTACTTCAAGGCGCTCGACGTCAACACCATTCGCGGCGCGCGCTACAACCTGGTCGTGGACTGCGCCAACGCCTCGGCCAGCACCGTCCTGCCCGCCGCCCTCACCGACCTCCACTGTAGCATCGTCGCCCTCAACGCCCAGATGGACGAAAACCGCATGTCCATCACCCGCGAGGAGTTCGACAAGGGCCGCGAGCAGCTCCGCCTGATTACGCAAACGCTGGGCGCCGACCTGGGCGTGCGGCTGGATGTGGGCGGGGAGCGCGTGTTTGTCGTGGACAACCTGGGGCGGCAGGTCTCGGAGATTCAGGCCGCCGCCGCCCTCACGTGGTTAGCCTTGCGCCACAAGCCCAAAGGCGCCGTGGTCGTCCCCGTCACCGCGCCCCACGTCTTCGAACAGATCGCCGCCGAGCATGGCGGTGAGGTCTGGCGCACCCGCCTCGACGCGGCTGAAATGATGCGCGTCGCCCGCCGTGAGGAGGTCATCCTGGCCGCCGACGGCCTGGGCAACCTGGTCTTTCCCGCCTTCCAGCCCTCCATTGACGGCCTGTTCGCCGTCGCCAAGCTGATTGAACTCCTGGCCCGCGCCGAGATGAAGCTGTCCGACGTCGTGGACCGCCTGCCGACCTTCCAGCGCACCGAGCGGCGGGTAGACTGCCCGTGGGACTCGCGGGGAGCGGTCATGCGCCGCCTGAACGAGCGATTTGGGCAGGTGCGGGACGGGCTGGCCGAGGGGGTCCAGGTAAGCCTGGGCGAGCGGGAGTGGGTGCTCATGTTGCCCAACCCCGACGAACCCTTCGTCAACATCTACGCCGAAGCCGACTCGGCCGCGCGCGCCACCATGATCGCGGAGGAATACGCCAACGTGGTACGCGGCATGACGAGTTGAGGGGGGGCGGGGGGTTAGGTCCCGGTGAAACACAAGGACGGCCTGGGGGTGGTGCCCCCAGGCCGTCGCCGCAAGGAGTGAGAGGAGGATAAACTACAGGGCGCGGCGGCGCAGCGTCAGACCACCCGCCACCAGGGTCAGACCCGCGATGACCGCGAGGGCGGCCAGCACGACCGGGTCGGCGCCCGTCGTCGGCATGGCGGTCGGGGCAGCGGCGTAGGCGACCGGGACGGCCTGCAGCGCGGGCTGACCACCGGCCAGACCCATGGCGAAGACAGTCACAATGTCGCCATCCTTGAGCGCCACGCCAGGCACGGCCAGCACCACATCGGTCTTGCCCGCGGGTCGCACTTCCAGGTCATAGGTGCCGGCGTTGACAGGGGTGAACTGGCTGAAGCCCTTGAAGGCCACGTTGGGGAACAGGACCGGGCCGCCCTTCACCGCGATGTCCACGGCGGGCGCGTCGGGCGAGGCATGCACGAAGCGGACGTGGGCCTTGCCGGCGGCCGGCTTGGCGAGGTTGTCGGTCAGGACCAGCGGCTCGATGTTCGCCACCTTGCCCACGGCGGCGATGGTGTAGGCGCCCGCCGCCAGCGTCGGGTTCGCCGAGATGACCGGGTTGCCCTGGCCGTTGGCCGAGGTCGGGAACACCTTGATGTCATAGGCGCCGGGCGTCAGGCTGGCATAGTTAGTCGCGGCCTTGAAGGCGGCGTTGCTGAAGGCCTTGCCGTTGTTCACGTACACATCCACGGCTGGGGCGTCGGGCGAGGCATGGACCACACGCACCATCGCCTGACCAGACTGGGCGGCGGCGGGCAGCACGCCACCGGCGAGGGCAAGAATCAAACCGACGACGATCATCAAATGGGCGAGCTTCTTCACGGTTCTGGCTCCTTTGTTTGGGGGTTTGCAATCCGTCACTTTACAGCGCTTGAGCACCGGGGCGAGGCTTCTACGCTCTGTCTCCCTCCTGGCTCGCTATCCTGAGTTGATAGCTTATACAAATCTTACTCAAACTCTATCCAATTTCTGGTCATTTTCGGGCAAAAAAACCGTGGGGCAGAGACCTGGCTGCCCCACGGTTCTCCTCCGTCACACAAGAGGAGACCCTAAAGGTCTTAGAGACCTTTAGGGTCTGAACGCCGATGCGGCCGCTAAAGCTGGTGGGTCTCCGGCTGAAGCACGATCTCGTTGACCACCCCGCTCCCGCTCTGGCCGGCGGCGTAGACAATCGCCTGGGCCGCGTCATCCACCGTCAGCATCTTGTCGCGCTGCACCCGCATGTCCACCCCATCCCAGAAGGGCGTGTCCACGCCGCCCAGGTAGAGCAGGCTGAACTTGATCCCGTAGCGTTTGAGGTCCGTCGCGAGCCCCTTGGTCAGCCCCACTACCCCCCACTTGGAGGCACAGTAGCCCGCCGCGTTCGCCATGACCGCTCGCCCCATGCTGCCCGGTAGGTTGACCACCACGCCGCCCTCGCCCTGGCGCTGCATCTCGCGCGTCACAGCCTGGGTGACCGTGAACACACCCCGCAGGTTCACGTCCAGCATGTGGTCAAAGTCGGCCTGACCCAGCGACGGCGCAGGCTTGAGGATGCCCACGCCCGCCGCGTTAACTAGAATGTCAATGCGCCCGCACTCCTGGACCGCCTCCCGGACGGCGGCTTCCACCTCGGCGGGCCGCGTCACGTCGCACACGAGGGGCAGGGCGAACTGGCCCGTCGCCTGGGCGATGCCCTCCGCGGCCTCCACCAGCCGGTCATACCGCCGCGCCGCCAGTACGACGGTCGCCCCAGCTTCCGCCAGCCGCTCCGCCGCGCGCCGCCCAATGCCACTCGACGCCCCGGTCACAAACGCCACCTTACCACTTAAGCTCTGTGTCTTCAGCATGACTCTACCTTTACGTTTGACTGCCTATCACAACCTGTAACGACTTATGACTTGCTTCGCATCAGCCGCTCGACCGTCGCCACGACCTCGGCCGCATCGTGCCCCAGGAAGACGCCCGGCGTCTGCGCCCGCAGTTCGGGCGAGTGATTGAAAACCAGACCGCCGTAGCCTAGCAGGGGGCGCGGTTCGGGCAGCCCCTCAATCTCGCGCGCGATATCCTGCACGTGCTGCGCCGCCTCCAGGTGCGTCGCCGAGATGAGCAGGAGCGCCGGGCGCAGGCGGCTCAGAATCTGGCCCAGCCCCTCGGCCCCCAGGTTCGGACCGAGATGGAGCACCTCGTAGCCCGCGCGTTGCAGGAAGAGGGCGATGAACAGGATGCCAATCTCGTGCTGGTCGGTGGGCGCGGACGCCGTGATAATGGGCCGCCCGGTCGCCCGGTGGGGGGTCGCCGCCATCAAGCCCAGAATCTTCTGGCGGACCCAGTGGCTGGCGAAGTGCTCCTGCGCGATGGAGGCTTCGCCGCTGTACCAGCGCGAGCCGATGTCCACCAGGATGGGGGCGAAGAGCTGCAAGCACACCGTCTCGATGGGGAAGCGGCTGAAGCCATCGCTCAGCCAGCGGTTGGCCTCGGTCTCGTCCAGGTTGAGCAGCGCGTCGCGCAGGCCATCACGCAGCGCCGCGACCGGCTCGGCGTTGGGCGCCCGCCACTCGTTCGGCCCAGCCTCGCTCGCCTCCAGGCTCGCCTCGAGGAGCGCGGCGGCATGGCCGATGGTCATGCCCTCGTCCAGACGGTGCTTCAGCCAGCGAATGATGCCGATGTCCCGCTCGGAATACAGGCGGTAGCCACTGTCGGTGCGCTGCGGCGCCAGGATATGGTAGCGGCGTTCCCAGGCGCGCAGGGTCGAAGCCATCACATCCGTCGCCTGCTTGACGGCTTTAATGTTGAAGACGGGCGTGGTCGAGAGGCGGAGGATGTGGTCTAGCTCATGGTTCATGGAAGGGTCATGGGTCGGTAGGTCTACCAGTCTAAGCATACTCGTC
>CAZFUK010000240.1:0-7784 GCA_964522005.1 uncultured Anaerolineales bacterium
GACGGCCGAGAGGCCGACATACGCCGCGTAGCGCCCCTCGTAGGGCTGGAACGTCGAGCGCGTTGCCTGCTCCAGCGTCCAGGCTGTCGTGGTCTCGAAGCCGGGATTAGTCACCGCGTTGACGCAGCCGGCGGGCAGCGGCGTGGCCGTGGGCAGGGGCGGTGGGGTCGCGGTGGCGGTCGGGGTCGGCGTGCGCGTCGGGGTCGGCGACACGGGTGGCGCCGCGCCGCCTTCGACCAGGAGGTAGGGCGCGCCGCCGATGAGGGCCGTCCCGTCCAGGGTGTTATAGTTGGTGGCGCGCGGCAGGGTCAGCGTGTAATTGCCGTTGGCCGGCGCCAGGCGGGTCTCCTGGCCGACGCGGTCCACCTGAACGGCGGAGGCGGCCGAGGCGCGCACCGCGACCGTCCTGTCCGTGTCATTCCAGTTCCAGAGGACCGTGACCCGCGTTCCGTCGGAGCGCTGGAAGACGATACGCTCAATCGCGCCCGTCGTGACGCGGCTGAGCGGCGTCGCGCCGTCGAGGTAGCGCGTGACGACCTGGAGGGCCGCGTAGCCAGGCCGGGGCACGCCCGGCTGGGACGGGTGCTGGCCGGGGCCGGGCGGGTTGCGCACGAGGCCGAACACCCCAAACGCGCCGTCCACGCCGTCGTCGTAGAGCTGGAAGTGGAAGACGCGGTCGGTGCCGGACGGGGCGTCGCGGCGCATCCACAGGGCGTAGGCGGCGTTCTGGACGACATAACTCGCCTGGTCATCGGGTGAGCCGTGGAACGGGCTGTCCGGCTGGGCGTAGCCCACGCCGTCGCAGCACAGGGGCAGGCCCGACTCGGTCAGCCAGAGCGGCTTGACGGGCAGGCCCTGGGCCTGGATGCGGCGCGAGAAGGCGACCGACTGGTCCAGGGCGTTACGCGCGTTGCTGTACCAGTGCAGGGCCACGGCGTCGAAGTAGTAGCCGTTGCGCGTCTGGCCGGTGCGGTCAGGGTCGGCCTTGACGGCGGCGGCGAACTCGTCGAACCAGCCGGGGTTGGCCCAGTAGGTCAGCCCGCCCGTGACGACGTAGGCGGCGGGGTCCGCGACCTTGACGACCTGGTAGGCGACCTTGACCATCTGGTAGTAGTCGGCCGGGCTGCCGTTGAAGAAGCCGCCGAAGCCGTCGCCCGCGTGGCCGCAATCCCAGTCCGGCTCGTTCCAGATTTCCCAGGCCCTCACGCCGAACGAGGCGGGCAGGCCGTTGGCGCGGCCCAACTCGCCGCCGGGCTTGTAGCGCTGCACGGCCTGGTAGACGAAGCTCGCCCAATGGTTGGCCGGGTTGACGACGTTCTGGCCGCCCTGGTTGACAAAGACCGGCTCGTAGAGGCTGGCGGGGGGCATGGTGTTGGCCGGGCCGGGGCAGCCGTTCGGCGCGTTGGGGGCGTCGGGCGCGAGCAGCCCTTTGGCCTTCGCCTCCAGGCGATAGAGCAGGTCCCGCTTCTCGCCCACCCGTGGGGCCGGCTGACCCTTCAGCCCGGACCGCGCGTAGTGGTCGGGCGTCGTGAGCAGGACGGCGTTGATATTCAACCCGGACGGAGCCTCGGCCAGGAAGGTCCGGTCCTGGCGCCTCCAGTCAACGGCCCCCGGCGTGCGCTCCATGTCGGCCCAGTAGAAGACCCAGCGGTCCCAGCCCACACCCGTCGCCGCGCCGATCTGAAACCGCTCCGGGCGCGGCTCCATCTCCGCCGACCCAATCCAGTTGATGCCGAACTGGCTGGCCGGGCTGGCGCTCGGCTCGGCGCCCGCCGCCTCCAGCCGCCACCCCACCGCCGCCATCACCGCCGCGATTATTCCCCAACGTAGCCAGGCCCAACTCTTCACGGTGTCCCTCCACTGTCATGTGAAAGCCCTTTCACAGTCTAGCAGAGAAGACGTTGCGGTGGGGCGCTCGATACGCGCGGCACGCCGACGTTCGTTAGGCGTGGGGAAAACGTAGCGGGAGGGCTAGTCAGGGGTGGTGAGGGGCCGCACCAGGCCCAGGCTGAGCCAGCGCCGCACCGTGAGGAGGGCGGCTTCGACATCCGCCGCGTCTAACCCGTCCAGGAGGTCACGCAGCGGGCGGCGGCCGTCGAGTTCGGTCAGCAGCTCGTGGCTGAAGTCGTCCAACGGTTCCGCGAAGGCCAGGCCTCGGATCAGGTGGAGGCGGCGGTCGGTCACCGTGAAGCCGTCGGGGCTGGGGCGCCGCGTCTCGGTCACAGCGCAGTCCGTCGGCGCCAAGACGGTAGCCAGCAGGTCGGCGGGGTCGGGGTGGGCCTGGAGGAAGTCCTGGGCGGCGAAGAGGCGTTCGAGGTGGGGGCCGCAGGGGCCGATGTGCGTCAAGGGCGCGTCGAGGGCCAGCGTCCAGTGGGGACCCGTCGAGCGGCGCAGCACGACCGCTCCTGAGCTAATGGCCTCGATGCCCAGCCGGGCGTAGTAGGCCAGCCACTCGTCCAGGCGGCTGCCCAGCCCCTCCACCCCGCCGGTCTCGGTCGGGGTGTTCCAGGTGGCCGCGTAGGTCAGCGGGTCGGAGGTCTCGTGGCGCAGCAGCAGGGCGTCGCAGCCGAGGTCGGCCGTCCAGGTCCGCAGCGGCGCCGCCCAGTCGCCGCCCGCCGCGTGCGCCCAGTTGCACAGGACCGTGGCGTAGCCGCCGGGGCGGAGGTGGCGCGCCGACGCCTGGACCGCCAGCCGCGAAATCGCGTCGCCCTCCATGCCCGCGTCGCGGAAGATGAACTGGCCAGCGGGCGACACGACATACGGCGGGTTGGACACAATCAGGTCAAACGTCTCGCCGGCCACCGGCTCAAACAGGCTCCCGGCGCGGCATTCAACCTGCACTCCCCCGTTTAGCTGGGCGTTGAACAGGGCCATGTTCAGGGCGCGCAGGTTGATGTCGGTGGCGACCACCGCACCGGCGTGGCGGGCCAGGCGTAGGGCCTGAACCCCGCAGCCCGTGCCCAGGTCGAGGGCCGCCCCCGACCGAGGGACGGTCAGCGCGGCCAGGAGCATGGAGCTACGGTTGACGCCCGTGACATGGTCTACACTGAGCGTGGCCTGGCCCTCCTGGTACCGGTCGCAGACCAGGTAAAGATCCTCGAAGACGACGAGTCTATACGGAGAGGCGAGACCACTATCGCCGACGACGAGCAGGCCCAGGTCTACCAGGCTCTCGGGCGAGAGGGGCTGGACCGCCGCCGCTACGTCCTCCAGGGGCGCGGGGAGACCGAGCAAGAAGAGCTTGATGAGGGTGTGCAGGGGGGTGCGCTTGAGGCGGCGCAGATAGACGGGCAACTCGACCCGTTTGACGGGCGCTTCGGCTCCCGAGCCGAGCGTGTACTGCAAGCCGGCCGCGTCATAGCCGACATCGCGCAGCCGCTCGCGCAGGGCGGCGACGAGGGCGGGCTGCGCCAGGTTCAACGGGGCCTGGGGCGTGGGGGTCCAATCGGCGGCCATGCGAACCTCCTGGCGGGGTCGTTTACGTCAGACCGATAATTCTGGGAATTGTGTTAATTCTGTCAAAAAAGGCTGGCACGCGAGAGACGAAGGATGAACAGGGATAAGGTTGTAGTGATTGGCGCGGGCGTGGGCGGGCTGACCGCCGCTGCTCTGCTGGCGAAAGCGGGTTGGGATGTCACGGTTCTGGAAGCGCACGTGGACCCAGGCGGCTGCGCCGCCACCTTCTACCACCAGGGCTACCGCTTCGACGCGGGCGCGACGCTGGTAGGCGGCTTCCAGCCCGGCGGGGCGCACGCCATCGTCGGCGACCGGCTCGGCCTGCGCTGGCCGGTCCAACGCAGCGAACCCGCCATGCAGGTCCACCTCCCCGACAGGGTCGTCACGCGCTGGGGCGACGCCGAACGCTGGCTCGCCGAGCGCCGCCGTGCCTTCCCTGGCACGGAACGCTTCTGGCAGGCCCAGGAGTGGCTGGCCGACCGCCTGTGGGCCTTCGCCGCGAGCGCCCCACCCTGGCCGCCCCAGTCGCCCGCCGACCTCGTCCGGCTCGCCAGCCGGCTGCGCCCCGGTCTGGTCGGCCTCGCGCCGGGTGTGGCGGGCAACGTCGGCTGGTGGGCCGACCGCCTCGGCGCCCGCGACCGCGCCTTTCGGACCTTCCTGGACGCCCAACTCCTGATCGCGGCCCAGGCGACGGCCAATCGCGTCAACCCCCTGTACGGTTCGGTCGCGCTCGACCTGGCCCGTCAGGGCGTGTTTCACGTGGCGGGCGGCGTGGGCGGCATCGCGGAGACGCTGGTGGAGGCCGTCAAGGGCGCGGGTGGGCGCGTCCTCTTCAAGCGCCGCGTCACCCGCCTGGAGCGCCGCCCCGATGGGTCCCTGCTCGTCCATGCCCAACGGGGCGCGCGGCACGCCCCTCGCCCCGAAGACTACCCCGCCGACCTCGTCCTCGCCAACCTGACGCCGTGGAACCTGGAAGCCCTCATGACGGAGGACGGAGGACGGAGGACGGAGGACAGAGGACGGAGGACGGAGGACGAAGGACGGACGACGGAGGACGAAGGACGGGGGACCGAGGGGGATGGTCTGCGTCGCCCATTGCCAGGCCTTCCCACCTTTCCCATCGCCCATCGTCCGTCCTCCGTCCTCCGTCCTCCGTCGCCCGTCGTCGCTCCCGACCTACCTATGTGGGGCGCGTTTATGACCTACGTCGGGCTGGACGCCGAGGCCGTGCCGCCTGGCCTGCCCGACCACCACCAGGTCGTCATGGACTACGGTCGGCCGCTGGGCGAGGGAGCTTCCGTCTTCCTGTCGCTGTCGCCCGCCTGGGACACGGGCCGCGCCCCGGCCGACCGGCGCGCCCTGACCCTCTCGACCCATACCCAGATTCAACCGTGGTGGGCGCTCCACGCGACGGACCGTGATGCCTACCTGGCGCGGCGCGCCGAGTATACCGACCGGCTGCTGTGCGCCGCCGAGCGGGTCATCCCCGGCTTGCGCGCCCACGCCCGCCTCGTCCTGCCCGCCACCCCGCTGACCTTCGAGTTCTATACGGCGCGGCGGCTGGGCATGGTGGGCGGCTTCCCGCAGACGAGCCTGTTCCGGGCGCGCGGCCCCCGCACCCGCCTGCCCAACGTCTTCCTGGTCGGCGACAGCATCTTCCCCGGCCAGAGTACCGCCGCCGTGACCCTGGGCGCCTTGCGCGTAGCCAATACCGTCCTCGGCATGCGGGAGTAGGGCGGGGCACGAACGGCGGGCGGAGTCCCGCGTCCCTGATCCCGCATCTCTCAGCCGTCAGCCCTCGCCCGAGTCCAAAATTGGTCAAAACGGGGAATGGGGGCTAGACTTTAGCGTTAAATTCGTTTATAATATTCTAAACGTTGTTGATTTGCCCTTTTTAGAAAGGGGATAGCGATGCTTACCGAAATCTCCACGCGAACGCCGTTGGCGTTTTCCATTGACCCGGTGGCCGAGCCGATGCAGCGCCTGGAAGCTACACTCCAGGACGTGTCAGCGGTTGAGTATCCGCTGGTCAGCGATGTCGTGCGCGGCGCGTTTGCCTACGGTGGGAAGCGGGTGCGGCCCATGATCGCCCTCCTGGTGGGGCAGATGGTAGGCGCGCCAGAGGCGCCGTTGATGGCCCTGGCCGCCTCCGTCGAGACGCTGCACGCTGCCACGCTCATCCACGACGACCTCATTGACCAGTCGCTCATCCGACGCGGCCACCCGACGCTCAACGCCAGCCTCAGCGCGGAGACGACGGTGCTGGCGGGCGACTACCTGTTCGCCCGCGCGGCCGCCTTTGCCGCGCAGACGGGCAGCCCGCGCGTCGTGCGCATCTTCGCCGACTGCTTGATGACCATCTGCGCGGGTGAACTGGGGCAGCTCTCGGACCGGCGGCGGACGCCAACGCGCGACGAATACTTGAAGCGGGTCTACAGCAAGACGGCGGCGCTGTTCGCGGCGGCGGCCGAAGGCGCGGCCGTGCTCGGCGGCGTGGCTGAGAACCAGGTTCGCGCGTTGCGGCAGTACGGTGAGCACCTCGGCCTGGCCTTCCAGATTGTGGACGACATCCTCGACTTCACCGCCGACGAGGCGACGCTAGGCAAGCCCGTCGGCTCCGACCTGCGCCAGGGGACGGTCACCCTGCCCACCCTGTACGCCGTCGTCAACGACGGCGTGGTCCTGGCCCGCGCCCTGGCAGGTGACAAGGCGGCGGTTGAGACGATGATTGACTTCGTGCGCCGCTCCGACGGCCCCGCCCTGGCCCGTGGCGACGCCCAGCAGTACGCCGCGTCGGCCATCGCCAACCTCGCCTGGTTCCCGCACAGCCCCGCGCGGCAGGCCCTCGAAGGGCTGGCCGATTTTACGGTGAGCCGGGCGGCATGAGCACGGTGTCAAAGGTCGCAGCCGTCATCGAGGCTCTCGATGACGGCCGCGCCTGGTCTCCCTCTGGGGACCCGCTCGGGGAACTCGTCGGTACCATCCTCTCCCAAAACACCCGCGACAGCGACCGCGTCTACCACGCCCTGCGCGCCGCCCTGCCCACCTGGGAAGCGGTACGCGACGCGCCCGAACCGCTGCTGGCCGAGATTCTGCGCCCCGGCGGTCTGGCCCGCGTCAAGGCCCACCGCCTCGCCCTCGCCCTCAACGCCATCACCGACCGGGTGGGCGCGCTCGACCTGGGCCACCTGGCGGCGCTCCCGCCCGACGCGGCGTTTGCCTGGCTCGCCCGCGTGCCAGGCGTCGGGCCGAAAACCGCCGCCTGCGTCCTGCTCTTCGGCCTCGGCCGGCCCGTCCTGCCCGTGGACGATCACGTTCACCGCTGCCTGACGCGGCTGGGCCTTGTCCCGCGTGGCCTGACCCCGCGCCAGTCACATGCGCAAATAAGTGAGGCGGTGGGCGACGACGTGCGGAGCTTATACACACTCCACACGCGCCTCCACCGCCTCAGCCGCCAGATCTGCCAACCCCATCTTCCCCACTGTGACGCCTGCCCGTTGGCTGCCCTGTGTGTCTATAATGTGGGCGAGGACGTGGGGGAGGATGGACCCCTTACTGAGCGGTCGGCTTCTTGACCTGCGCGTCCTTGATCTCCCCGCGCCACGCGCCGGTCGCCTGACCGCGCGCCTCGATGAACTTCTTGAAGCGCTCCAGGTCGCCCTCGACACGGCGGCTGACGAAGCCGAGCTTGTCGCCCACGTTCTCCACCAGACCCTCGGGATCGTAGTCAAGCTGGAGGGTGACGCGAGTCTTGTGGTCGTCCAGCTTGTGGAAGGTCACGACGCCCGCATTGTGCGCGCCCGTCGTGCTGGTCCAGGCCACGCGCATGTCCGGCTCCTGCTCGGTGATCACGGCGTCCCACTCCTCGGTCTTGCCCGCGATGTTGGCCTTCCAGTGGAGGCGCTTGGCGTCCAACTGATGCACGGCCTCCACGCCTTCCATGAACTGGGGGAATTCCTCGAACTGCGTCCACTGGTTGTACGCGACGCGCACCGGCACATCCACATCAATGTACTTGGTAATATTCGACACAGGTCCTCCTTGGGTCGTATCTCGCGCTGCCTGAACGAGTAGAACGACGCTTGTGGCAGCTTAGTCAAACGTCTGTTTAGCCTTTTAATAGCAATTCGTGTGCCAGCCGCCGGGCGAGCAACGATACCCTGTAGGGAAGGTGAGCACCCTCCTACCGCACGGTTCCTTCAAAGTCGTACTCGTCCTCAACCCCTTCCCCCGCCCCCTTCCCTACCAAGGAAGGGGGGGCCATTCAGGGCCGAGTCACCCCTCCCTTCGTAGGGGAGGGGCCGGGGGAGGGGTTCGTCCCCACAGTC
>CAZFUK010000241.1:0-7763 GCA_964522005.1 uncultured Anaerolineales bacterium
AGCCACAGAGGGCTACCCCTACGCCGCCTACTGACCACTGACCATGCCTTTGCTGATTGACGGCCACAACCTCATCGGCCAGATGAGCGACATTCGCCTGTCGGACCCGGACGACGAGGCCAAGCTGGTGGCGCGTCTCCAGAGCTTCTACCGGCTGACGCGCGAGCCGATCACCGTCGTCTTCGACTCAGGCGGCGTGCAGGGCGTCGGGCGGCCAGCGGCCGGGCAGGGCGTCAGCGTGATTTACGCGGCGACGAGCGAGGACGCCGACTCGGTCATCCGACGGCGGATTGAACGCGACCGCGCGCCCCGCCAGCTCACCGTCGTGTCGTCGGACCGGCGGGTGACGGACCTGGCCCTGGCGTGCGGCGCGCAGGTGGTCAAGTCGCGCGACTTCGCGCGGCAGATGGACGAGCGGCTGAACCCGGCGGGCAAGTCGGCGGTCGAAGAGGACAAGCCCAAGACGACCAACGCCGACGTGGACTACTGGCTGGGCATCTTCAAGGAGCCGGAGCCGAAGCCCACCGCGCCGAAGCGGCCCAGGGGCAAGCGCCGTTAAGTTGGCCTGCTTGCGTAAGCCCGCGCCAGGGTCAACACGTCTAACCGCTACCCTGACCTGAGTTCCCTGGAGGATGCATGCGGTTCCAAAGCCCACGCGGCATGGAGGATGTGCTGCCCGAAGACCAGCCCTACTGGCGAGGGGTCATCGTGTCAAGCGAGCGCATCGCCGCGACCTTCGGCTATGAGCGGATTGACCCGACCCTGGTCGAAGACACGCGGCTGTTTTTGCGCAGTATCGGCGAAGGGACAGACATCCACGACAAGGAAATGTACGGGGTCGGCGTGCTGGGCAAGGCCGACGAAAAGATGGGCGACCTGGCCCTGCGGCCGGAGTTCACGGCGGGCGTGATGCGCGCCTACCTGGAACACGGCATGAGCAGCCGCCCGACGCCCCTGCGCCTCTACTCGGTGGGCCACGTCTTCCGCCACGAAGCGCCGCAGTTGGGCCGCTACCGCCAGATTACCCAGTTCAACGCCGAAGCCATCGGTTCGATGGATCCGGCCCTCGACCTGGAGATCATGCTCATCGCCTGGCGCTTCTTCGAGGTCAACGGCGTGCCCGACCTGTCGTTCCAGGTCAACAGCACGGGCTGCCCCAAGTGTCGGCCCGGCTATGTGGCGGCCCTGCGCGCCTACTACGCCCCCTACCAGGACCGCCTCAACGGCGACGACCGCCGCCGCCTGGACGTGAACCCGCTGCGCGTCCTCGACAGCAAGGACGAGACGGTTCAGGACTTGATGGCCGACGCGCCCAAGATTGGCGACTACCTGTGTGAGGAGTGCGCGACGCACTTCGCGGAGCTAAGGCGCGGGCTGGACGCGCTGGGCCGGCCCTATACCGTCAACCACCGCCTGGTGCGCGGCCTGGACTACTACACCAAGACGGTGTTCGAGGTGTGGGGGCAGGCGGGCCTCGGCTCGCAGAACGCCCTGTGCGGCGGCGGCCGCTACGACGGCCTGATCGAGTTGCTCGGCGGGCCGCCCACGCCCTCCGTTGGCTTCGCGGCGGGGATTGACCGCCTGGTGCTGAGCATGAAGGCGCTCAACGTGCCCGTCGAGGCCTCGCCCCGACCCCAGGTGGCCGTCGCCTACCTCGGCGCCGACGCCAAGCTCGCCGCCGTCCAGTTGCTCAGCGACCTCCGCGCCGCCGGCTTGCGCGCCGTGGCTGCCTTTGGCGACCGGGGGCTGAAGGCCCAGTTCCGCTATGCCGACCGCGCCGGTGTCCAGTACACCCTCATCCTGGGTAGCGACGAGGTCGCCGCCGGGACAGTGGCCGTGCGCGACATGGCGGGCAGCGCGCAGACGACAATGGCGCGGGCGGAGGTGGTGGCGTACCTGGCAGAGAAGATTAAAGACTGAAGACTGATGACTAAAGACTGATGATTAATGACTGAAGATCGAAGATTGGAGATTGGGGGGAAAGCTGACGAGGTGGGAGATGAGGCGGCCAGGGTGAGGCAGGCGACAGGCAAGGGAGCCGCCAGGGACTCGCTATCCCGTCTTCGGCGCCGGCTCCGCCATCTTCAGTCTTCAATCTCCAATCCTCAGTCGTCAATCGTCAATCGTCAATCGTCAATCATCAATCGTCAATCGTCAATTGTCCTTCTCCTCCTCCTCACCCTGCTGTTTTTCTGGCGGCTGTGGGCGCCCAACCCCGCCGACCGCCAGAGCTTCGCCTATGGCGACTTTGTCGAGCAGTTCTACCCCCTGCGCCGCTTCGCCGCCGACGAACTCAAGGCGGGGCGGCTCCCCCTCTGGAACCCCCATATCTACGCGGGCACCCCGGCCCTGGCGGACCCCCAGTGGGCCGCGCTCTACCCGCCCGCCTGGCTGAGCGCGCTCCTTCCCCCCTGGCCGCCGCTGCCCTTCGCCGTGCTGGAGGCGGAGGCCGTCGTCCACGTCGCCCTCGCCGCCCTCTGTACCTACCTGTTCGCCCGCCGCCACATCGGCCGGGCGGGCGCGTTCCTGGCGGCCGTGGTCTACGCCTTCGGCGGCTACCTGACGAGCTACCCACCCCTGCAACTGGCCGTCCTCGAAACGGCGACGTGGCTGCCGCTGTGCCTCTTGGGGGTGGAGGCGTTGACGGATGACGGAGGGCGGAGAGCAGGGGGGTGGGTGGTGCGGGCGGCGCTGCCGTTGGCGCTGGCCTTCCTGGCCGGGCATCCCCAGACGTTTCTACTGGTCGCCTATACGACGGTCGCCTACGCCCTGGCCCGGGCCCGCTCCGAGCGATTGCCCTGGCGTGCGGTAGCGGCCCGGCTCGCTGTGTGGGGCCTGACGGTGGCCGGGCTGACGGCGGGCCAGTGGCTGCCCACGCTGGAGTTCGCCCGGCTCGGCCCGCGCCTCGTCCTGCCCTACGCCGAGGCGGCCGTCGGCTTCACCTGGCGTGACCTCCTGCACATCGTCCTGCCGGGCGCGTGGGGCGCGTGGTCGCCGCTCTACGTCGGCGTAGCACCGCTGCTGCTCGCGGGTATCGCGGTCGCTCGCCGGCGTGGCCGCTTCTGGACCCTGCTGGCCGTGGTTGGGCTGCTCCTCTCGCTGGGCGCGGAGGGCGGGCTGTACTGGCTGGCCTACCACGTCGCGCCCGGCTTTAGCCTGTTCCGCCACCAGGAGCGCGCCGCCATCCTGTGGAGCTTCGCCCTGGCGATGCTGGCCGGACAAGGGCTAAGGCTGATGACTGAAGATTTAAGACTGAAACAGCCTGCCCCCCAATCGTCAATCGTTAATCGTCAATCGTCAATCCTTAGTCTTCAATCATTAATCATCATTCTCCCTATCCTTGCCGCCGTCGCGCTGGTTGCCCTATGGGCGTGGCGCGGGCAGCCGGGCGAGGGGCGGCTGGCGCTGTGGAGTTCGCTCGCCGTGTACTCGGCGGTCATGCTCGCGGTGGCCGCCTGGCTAATGCGTCGGCTGCCGGGGCGGGGCGCGCTCGCCGCCCTGCTCGGCCTGGTCGTCCTGGACCTGTTCTCGACCAGCGGGCGGGGCCTCATGCAGACGCCCCCGGCGGGCGGCTACGTCGCCCCCAACCCGCTGGTCTGGGCGGTGCAGGCCGACACCGAGGGGCCGTTCCGGGTCAGCAGCGAGGGGCTGCTGCCGCCGGGCGGGGGCAACGGGGCGGTGGTCTGGCGGCTGGAGGATGTGGTGGGCAATAGCCCGCTGCGCTTGGCCGCCTACGACGCACTGGTGCGGGATGTGCCCGAACTGGTCTGGTGGCGGCTGCTCAACGTGCGCTATGTGGTGACGAAGCGGGAGTTGCCGGCCAGCCTGGTGGCGGAGGTCGAGCGGGTGGGGGAGGCGCGGCTGTACCGCCTGGCGGGCAGCCTGCCGCGCGCCTGGCTGACGCCGGGGGTACGCGTGGCGGCCGACGAGGCGGGGGTGCGGGCCGCGCTGGCCGCGCCGGGCTTCGACCCGCTGGCCTACGCCGTGACCTCCGACCCGCTGGCGGCGAGCCTGGGACTCCCCACCGAGGGCGCGCCGTTGACCGGGACGACCATCGCCGTGGAGCGACAGACGCCAACCTCCCTCACCGTCACCGTCCAGACGCCGGGGCCGGCGCTGCTGGTCCTGAGTGAGGCGTACGCGCCGGGCTGGCGGGCATGGGTCAACGGTCAAGCGGCGCCCGTACTCGCGGTGGATGGGCTGCTGCGCGGCGTCCCTGTGCCGACCGGGGCTTCGACCGTCGCCTGGCGCTACCAGCCGTGGACCGTCTCCGTCGGCCTGGGCCTCAGCGGGCTAACGCTACTGGGCCTGGCCGCGTCCATGTGGTGGGGGCGACGACATCTCTATCACTGAGGGCTTATCCCTCCCCTGCGTCCCTTAGAATCTGGTCATATAGAGCGGGGGCAATTCGAAAGTCAGTGGTCATAAAGCGCGAGCCTGAGCTTGCTCAGCTTGCCACTCATCAGCCGTCATATCGAAGAAAGCAATACCCAACCGTGAGGCATAACGAACAAATTCCCAGCTGACCTCGAATCGCCAAAGGCAGGGCCGGTGATTCGAGGTCAGCGTTTGGGCGAGGCGGCCACGCCCGATTAGGGCGTGGTGATGACGCGGAGTTGATAGGTCGCTCCGCACCCCCACACCGACGTCTCGAAGGCGCGGACCAGGAGCAGGTAGCGCCCCGACGCGGGCGCCGTCCACACGATACGCGCGGGGCGGATCTCATCATTGAGGTAGGGGTCGCTGGCGACGATGGTCCCGTTCTGGTCGTACAGGAACAGCTCGGTCACCACCAGGTCGGCCAGATGCGCTGTCTCCATCACATAGCTGGTACCCGCCACCGCGTCGAAGTAGGTCCAGTCGTGGTCGTACTTGAGGTGGAAGTTGTGGTTCTGCCAGCCGCCGTTGGGCACGATGGGCCGCGCCTCGAAGGGGTAGTTGTCGGGTTCGTAGGCGTCGGCGCAGATGGGCGTCGGCGTGATCGGCTCGGGATAGGCCGAGAAGGTGGGGGTGATGGTCGGCGTAGCCGGCGGCGGCGGATAGGAGGATGTGGTCGCGGTCCCCGTGGGCGTGTTGGGCGGCGCGAGAGTCGGAGTCCCGGTCGGAGCGGGTGTCTCAGTCGCGGTGACGGTCGGGGCCGGGGTGTCGGTGGCGGTAGCCGTCGGGGCACTGGTGGGCGTGTCGGTGGCCGTCGGGGTGGGGGGCGGCGTACCAGTCGTGGTAGCCGTCGCCGTCGCCGTGACCGTCACAGTAGCGCTTGAGGTGGCGGTTGAGGTGGGCATCGCCGTATTGGTAGGCGTCGCGGTGGCGGTTGAGGTGGGCGTCGCCGTATTGGTAGGCGTCGCGGTGGCCGTGGCGGTAGGTGTCGCGGTAGCGGTGCTAGTCGCCGTGGCTGTGGCGGTGGGGGTCGGCGTGTCGGTGGGGATGGGCGTGGCGGTCGCCGTGATGGTGGCCGTGGCGGTAGGTGTCGCCGTGGACGTGTTGGTCGGCGTCGCGGTCGCCGTGAGGGTGTCGGTGGCCGTGGTCGTCCGAGTGGGCGTGCGGGTGGCCGTGGCGGTCGCGGTGGCGGTGCGGGTGACGGTGGGCGTGGGCGTGGGTGGCGCGCCGCAGGGGATGAGCGTCTGGCCCTCGCTGAGCGCCTTCGCCGGCCGTGCCTCTTCTGGCATCCGTTGCCCGGCCTCCATCTCCGGCTCGCCAAAGCCGAAGCGGGTGATGTAGGGCAGGTAGGTACAGAAGGCGCCCCCAGGCGTCGGCTGAGAGGCGGCCTGGGCCGGGGCGGTCTCCCCCCTGGGTTCATCGGCGGTCCCGGTGGGGGCGCTGCTCAGGCTGAAGGCGAGCAGGACGGTGAGCAGGACGCTCCAGACAATCAAACGCGGCATACAGGTCTCCAATCCGGGTCCCCGATAGGGAGGGCCACTGCTAGGCGCGAGGGCCAACGGAGAACAGGGCGGCGGTAATCCATTGACCAATTCAGATGTTATAACGTTGTGGGGGCGGGTGGAGTCACGCTCAAAACGCGACTCCCAGCGTGGTCAAGGGGACACCACGCTGGGAGCGGCCCGCGAGGCGGGCAGGCGCAGCGGTCGGGTGGGAACAACCGCCGCCTGAGCAGGGGGACACTGCTCACTATATAGACGCTATGGCCCTGGTTTGGATACTCTGGCCGCGTTAGTTTGTACGCTGGACGCTTAACTGATAGCTGGCGTCGCATCCTCCAAAGGCGGGGTCGTAGTTGGTCACGCGGATGTAGTAGGTTCCCAAGACCGTCGGCGTGAACGTGATACGCGAGGCCGCATTCCCCTCGTCATCGTCGTTATAGGCGATGGGCTGCCGGTTGGCGTTGTAGAGCGCGAGTACGGTATCCACCCCTTGCGCCAGGCCAGACGTGCGCAGGACATAGGCGCCGCCCGCCTCGGCGTCGAAGGCGGCCCAGTCCTGGTCGCCGGCGGTGTGGAAGGTGTGCGTCTGCGCGGCGCCGTCCGTAGTGATGGGCCGGGCCTGGGGCAGGTCGTTGTCAGGCTCGTAGCTATCCAGGCAGCCGCCGGCCGGTGTGGTCGGCGTGGCCGTGGGCGGCGCGGTCGGCGACGCGGAGGGCGCCGGGGTCGCGGTGGGAGCGGGCGGACGCAGGCCGGGCGCGACGTTGGCGATATAGGGCAGGTAGACCCGGTCGGTGGCGGGCCTGGGGGTCGGGCTGAGGGTAGCCGTCGGGCTAGGGCCGGGTGTCACGGTGCGGGTGGCCGTCGGGCTGGGGCCAGGGGTAGAGGTCAGGCTGGGCGTGGGCATCCGCGTCACAGTGACCGTCGCGGTGGCGGTGCGCGTGGTGGGCGGCGTACTCGACGGCCCAGGGCCGGCCGTCTCCGTAGGCGTAGGCGTCTCGGTCGGCAGGGCCGTCACGCGCGTGGCGAGCAACTGGTAGCGCTGCGCCGGGTTGTAGTCCAGGCTGAGGGTGAGAATCATGACGTAGTAGTCGGTGCCCTCGACCGAGGCGCCCTCGACGCGGTAGATGATCGTCTTGTCGCCGGCGCGGAACTCATCGGCGGCGGCCAGTTCGTTGGCGCGGTCGTCGTAGAGGTACATGGCGAAGGCAGCCGGCTGGTTGCTCAGCCGCAGGGTCAGCTCATCACCCGCGCGGACCCGCACGCGGAAAATGTCCAGGTCTTCGACGGGGCAGATGGCGCCGCCGACGGTCTCGCCGTAGGCCAGGGCATGCGCCTGGGGGAAGCCGTTGTTCGGCTCATACTCGTCGTCGGGGCAGCCGGGCGCGGGCGTGGGCGTGGCGCTCCGCGGCGTCGGCGTCAGGGTGCGGGTCGGCGACGGTGACGGCGACCGCGTCTCGGTGGGCGTCAGGCCCGGCGGGGGCGTGCTCGTGGGCGTGGCGGTGCTGCCCGGCAGCGCGGTGGGCGTGGCGGTCGCTGTTCCCGTCGGCGTGCGCGTCGGGGGGGCCGTCGGCGTCACCGTGCTCGTGGGCGTGGCGGTGGGTGTCGCCGTGACTGTCGGCGTCCAGGTCGCGGTGGGCGGGATGGGTGTCAGGGTGGGCGTCGCCGTGCGTGTTGCCGATGGGCCAGGCGTGAGCGTCGGCGCACCGATGGCAAGGGTCGCCGTCCGAGTCGGGGAGGCCAGGGCGGTCGGTGTGACCGTGGGCGTCGCCGTTCCCGTGCGGGTGGGGGGCAGGCTGGGGCTGGCGGTGGGCGTGGCGGTGCGCGAGGCCGTCGGCGTGGCCGTGGGCGGCACAGGGGTGGGGCTGGCCGTCGCCGTCCGTGTCG
>CAZFUK010000242.1:0-6716 GCA_964522005.1 uncultured Anaerolineales bacterium
CTTACCGAAGGTGAAGATTGTTAAAGTCCCCTTTCACCCTGTCCGCCCTTGAACCTACCAGGGAAGGGGGCGTGGACGGAGGCCGCTGACCTAAACCCCCCGGCCTGCTTCCCTACCAGGGACGGGGGGAGGACGAAGGAAGGGTTAGCCAGGGTTTGACAGGTGGGGTCTTTCAGGTGCATAGTAGACGTATCCGCAAACCCCTAACCACAAAAGGGCCTATATGACGATGACACTCGACGTGTTGGACCAGATGATAGACCGCCGCGCGGCTAATAGCATCAAGTGGACGCTCTATGACGCCGACGTGCTGCCGCTGTGGGTGGCCGATATGGACTTCCCGACGCCCGCCCCTGTCCTGGACGCTATGCGACAGAAACTGGACACCGGTGTGTTGGGGTATGAGATGGCCCCGCCCGCCCTCCAGAAGACGGTGTGCGAGCGCATGGACCGGCTCTACGGCTGGCAGCTCACGCCGGAGGATGTGGTGGTCATTCCGGGCGTGGTGCCAGGCTTCAACCTGGCGGCGCACGCCCTGTGCCAGCCGGGCGACGGCGTGCTGCTCCAGACGCCGGTCTACCCGCCCATCTACGTCGCGCCCCAGTGGCAGAAGTTGGAGCGGGTGGAAGCGCCGCTGACCCCCGTGACGCACGGCCAGACACTGCACTATGATGTGGACGCGGACGTGTTTGAGCGCGCCATCACCCCGCGCACGCGGCTGTTCCTGCTGTGCCAGCCGCACAACCCCATCGGGCAGGACTTCACGGCCGATCAACTCGCGCCGCTGGCCGAGGCGTGCCTGCGCCACGACGTGGTCATCTGCTCGGACGAAATCCACAGCGAGTTGCTGCTGGGCGAGGCGAAGCACACCCCCATCGCCACCCTGTCGCCTGAAGTCGCCCAGCGCACCATCACCCTGGTCGCGCCGAGCAAGACGTTCAATCTGGCCGGCCTGGGCTGCGCCTTCGCCATCATCCAGAACCCGACGCTGCGCCAGACCTATGTCGAGGCGGGCATGGGACTGATGCCCCACGTCAAAGGGCTGAGCATGGCGGGCGCGCAGGTGGCGATGAGCACGGCGACGGATGAGTGGCTGGCCCACGTGCGGGCCTACCTGACGGCGAACCGCGATGCCTACGTGGACTATGTCGCCCAGCATCTGCCGGGCATCCGCACTACAGTTCCAGAGGCGACCTATCTGGCCTGGCTGGACTGCCGCGAGGCGGGCATCCAGGGTTCGCCCTATGAGTTCTTCCTGAAGGAGGCGCGGGTCGCCCTCAACGACGGTGTCCCGTTCGGCCCGGGTGGCGAGGGCTTTGTGCGGCTCAACTTCGCCTGCCCGCGCGCCATCTTGATGGAGGCGCTGGAGCGGATGCGGGCGGCGCTGGAGCGAGGTCAGCGAGTGAGCACGGACTAACACGACGCACACAGACAGGAGACAGGCGTATGGCAAGCTGGATCGGTGGCGGCCGGCGCGTGGAAGACCGGCAGCCGGATGGGGGGGCGCGGCCGCGCCAGGTGGGGCCGCGTGAGGCGCTGTGGGGGCTGGCGGATGCGGCGCCTGAGACGGTGCGCCAGGCGATCCGGGCACAGTGGGCGGGCGAGCGGGACGCTGAGCCGCCGAAGGAGTAAGCGATGTACGTGGCGCTGATTCAATTGCAGGTCAAGCCGGACCGGGTCGAGGCGTTCAAGGCGTTTGTGCGGCTGGACCACGAGGGAACGCGCACCGAGCCGGGTAACGTCCGCTTCGACGTGCTCCAGGCGGAGGACGACCCGACGCGGTTCTGCCTCTACGAAGTCTACCGCACCAAAGCCGACGTGGACGCCCACCGCCAGACGCCCCACTATGCCCACTGGGCGGCGCACATTGACGAGTACCTGGCCGCGCCGCGTACGGCGACCCGCTACTGGAGCCTGTTCCCGACGGACGAGGCGGCGTGGTGAACCGCCTGCCCGGGTTTGAGTTCGCCACCAGCCAGCGCATCGTCTTTGGCGTCGGGACCTTCGAGGGCCTGGGCGCGCTGGCAGCAGAGCACGGGCGGCGGGTGTTCCTGGTCGCCACCCCGAGCGCGGCCGTGCCGGGCGGGCCAATAGACCAAGTGGCCGAGCAGCTAAGCCGGGTGGACCTGAGCCTGACCGTGCACACCGTAAGCGGCGAGCCGGACACAGCGAGCGTGGACGCCGCGACCGAGGCGGCGCGGGGCGTGGGCGCGGACGTGGTTGTCGGGCTGGGCGGGGGGAGCGCGCTGGACACGGCGAAAGCGGTGGCGGGGCTGCTGACCAACGGCGGGGCAGCGCTGGACTACATGGAAGTCGTGGGGCGCGGGCAGACCATTCGTCAGCCCGCCGCTCCGCTCATCGCCGTGCCGACGACCGCCGGGCCTGGGACAGAGGTGACGCGCAACGCGGTGGTGCTGTCGCGGGCACACGGGGTCAAGGCTAGCCTGCGCAGCCCGCTGCTCCTGCCGCGCGTGGCCCTGGTGGACCCCGCCCTGACGCTGAGCCTGCCGCCCGAGCCGACGGCGAGCACCGGCCTGGACGCGCTGACCCAGTTGATCGAGCCGTATGTCTCGCGGCGGGCTAATCCGCTGACAGATGCCCTGGTCCTGGGTGCGCTGGGACGTGGGGCGAGGGCGCTACCCCGCGTCTGGGCCGACGGCGCGGACCTGGAGGCGCGGACGAGTATGGCCTTCGCCAGCCTGTGTGGCGGGCTGGGCCTGGCGAACGCCGGGCTGGGGGCAGTGCATGGCTTCGCCGCGCCGCTCGGCGGCCAGTTGCCCATCCCCCACGGCGTTGCCTGCGCGCTGCTCCTCGCGCCGGTGATGGGGGCGAACGTGGCCGCCCTGCGCGCCCTACCCCCGGAGGCGCCGGCCGGGCCTGGAACGGCTACCAGTACCTTACGCCGCTACGCCGACATTGGGACGGCGTTGGCGGGCGTGACGGGCGAGGAGGCGGTCGAGGCGGGTATCGCGTGGGCCAGCGAGCGCGTGGCCGAGTTTCGGCTGCCAGGTTTGGCTCACTATGGCTTGACGGCAGACGGGATCGCGGAGGTGGCCCGCCTGGCCGCCGAGGCGAGCAGCATGAAGGGGAACCCCGTGCCGCTCCCCCTGAGCACTTTAGAGGCAGTCCTGAGCGCCGCGCTCTAGCGCCTGTCCCCCACCAACCCCTAAGCCGCCCGCCCCTCCAATTGGAGGGGCGGGCGGCTTTTGTTTACGTAGTGAAAGCGTAAGGAAGCGGTAAGCTCTTTCGATGGGTTTCGTCCAGAAGGCCCGTCTTATATTTGATACATTGGCTGTGTCTTCACGCAATGTTTATCCCACTTCTGTATCTGGGTAGGACCTTTACGCAATCTTCACGCTATGTTTCACACTTTCACGCAACAAAGCGCATAGCTGAAGAGTTCTAATATTAGGTCCCCCGCCGCCACATCGTTCTGTTGCTGGGAGGATTAGCATATGGGCTGGTTTGATCGTAACAGTCGGCATAACGAGACATCGGAGCATAACGGGCGCAACGGGCACCACGAAGAGGACAAGGAGGCCGAGAAGCGGGCCGCCGATATCCTGCGCCGCCTGGGCGCGGGGCGCGGCTCCGACTCGGAAGTGGTGGATGATTTCATGCGGCGGGTGGATGAACGTGCGGAAGAGATGAAGCGCGACAACGGGGGCAACGGCAAAAAGGGCTGGTGGTAGACTAAAGCCGCAAGCCGGCGTATCCTTCGCTTGCCCAATAACATGACGTGTGGACTAGTCGGGCGCTCCCTGTCGAGCGCCCGTTTTTTTGCGCCCTGACCCTCCATGCGGAGGGCAGGCGACCCGCGCCAGGCAGGCGAAGCCCAAGGGGCTGGCCCGCGATTGACGAGGTCCACAAGATAACCTACAATACGCGCTGACTGTTAACCTACCTGGACTGTGAGGATGCTTATGAGCGGGTACGTGGATGCGGCGATCAGGCCAGAAGAGGACCGTCGGTCGCTGACAGAGCCGGTGGACGTTATCGTGGTCGGGTCGGGGCCAGGCGGCGCGACGGTGGCGCGGGAGATGGCGCGTGCGGGGCGGCGGGTCGCGCTGCTGGAGCGGGGCCGCGACCACCGAGGCGCGCCCTACTACGGCACGTACCTCGGCGCGCTGCTCTATACCGACCGCGCGTCGTTCCGCTACACGCGCGAAGGGGTGAACATTATCCGACCGCTCATGGCGGGCGGGGCGACGAGCATGTATTGCGGCTGCTCGGCCGAGCCACCGGCGTGGTTCAAGGACTATGGCGTCGAGTTGGAGCCTTACGCCCGCGAGGCGAGCCAGGAACTCAGAATCGCGCCGCTGCCGAGCGAACTGTGGGGGGCGGCGTCCACGCGGCTGGCCGACGCGGCGGCCGACCTGGGCATGGACTGGCAGCCGACGCCCAAGTTCATGGACCCGACGCGGGCGCGGCGTTTCGACTGCGGCGCGCACTGCATGCTCGGCTGTCGGTGTGGGGCCAAGTGGAACGCGGCGGAGTGGGTGGACGACGCGGTGGCCCACGGCGCGACGTTTATCACCGACATCCGCGTGGAGGAAGTGCTCATCGAGGGCGGGGCGGTGGCCGGGGTGAAGGGGCGCTACGGACGCAGCCCGTTTGAGCTACGCGCGCCGACCGTAGTACTGGCGGCGGGCGGGGTCGGTTCGCCGCACATCCTCCAACGCTCGGGCTTCGCCGACGCGGGGCGAGGCTGCACCATTGACGCGACGCTGATGGTCTATGGCGTGGCCGACGGGGCGACGCAGGGCCATGAGCCGCCCATGACTCTGTTCTACGAGGACCTGGAACACGGCTACATGCTCAGCACGCTGGTGGACCCGTGGCTGATGTACCCTCTGATCACCGTCTGGAAGGGGCCGCAGTACCCGCTGAGGTGGTTGAGCCGCTGGGGGCGGACGCTGGGGGTGATGATCAAGCTCAAGGACGACCTGGCGGGGGATGTGCGGCTGGGGCAGACGTGGAGCAAGCCCCTGACGGCGGCCGACCGACGCCGCCTGGCCCACGCGGAGACGACGGCACGGGCGATTCTGCGGCAGGCGGGCGCGGACCCTGACAGCCTGTTCACGACGCCCATTCGCGGCACGCACCCGTCGGCGACCGTGCGGCTGGGCGACCTGGTGGACGCGGACCTCCAGACGCGGCTGGCGGGGTTGTACGTGTGCGACGCGAGTGTGTTTCCGCAGGCGCTGGCGCGGCCGACCGTGCTGACGATTATCGCGCTGGGCAAGCGGCTGGCCGCTCACCTGACGCGTCACGACTCCGATTTGGCTGCTACGGTAGTGGCCGAGAATTCCAGGGGCGTCGAGGGTTAGTAGCTTGCTCTAGAGCCATGACGCTTTCGACTGCCTGCCCTCCGCCTGGAGGGTCACCCTGCGAAGTCCTCCGAATGGAGGAAACGAAGTGAAGGGTCTCGCTTAGCTGCGTGAGATGCTTACCCCGATTACCCTCCACGCGGAGGGCAGGCGGGGCACAAGTCACTTCGCTCAGCCGTGCGCAGCCTCCTTTAGGATGACACGCAAGCGTATCTTGCACATACACCAGGAGGGGCCGTGTCCACTTCGTCCGCGCCACATGTTCAACCTGTGACAGAGGGGATGCGCCGCTGGCTGCTGCTGGATGCCTTCCTGGTCTTTGTGACCGGCATCCAGTGCTTTCTCCTGGCCGAGTACACGGCCCTGTTCTTCGCCTGGACGATCCAGCCGCCCTTGACCGCCGCCTTCCTGGGCGCGTCGTACTGGGCCGCGCTGCCGCTGGTGTGGCTCTCGGCGCGGGCGGGCGCCTGGGCGCGGGCGCGGGTGGCAGTGTATGGCGTGCTGGTGTTTACGACGGTGACAACGGCCGCCACGCTGCTCCACCTGGATCGCTTCCACCTCAGCGCGAGCCAGCCGCCGCTGGCCTTCCTGGCCGGCTGGGCCTGGATGGTCGTCTACCTGGCCGTGCCGCCGAGCCTGCTGCTCATCCTGCTGCGGCAGACCCGCGCGCCAGGGGGAGACCCGGCCCGCGTCGCGCCGCTGCCCACCTGGGCGCGGGCGGTCCTGGTCGGGCAGGCGGTGGTTATGCTGCCGCTGGGAGCCTGGTTGTTCATCGCGCCGGGGGCGGCGGGCTGGTGGCCGTGGGCGTTGACGCCGCTGACGAGCCGGGCGGTGGGCGCGTGGCTGCTGGGCATCGGGCTGACGACCGCCCACTCGGCGTGGGAGAACGACTGGGCGCGGCTACGGCCGGCGATGGCGAGCTACGCCCTGCTGGGCGCGCTGCAACTGGTGAACGTGGCCCGCTACGCCGGGACGGTGGAGTGGAACGAGCCAGGGGCGACCCTCTACGCTTTGTTCCTGGTGAGCGTGCTCGGGATGGGGGTGTATGGCTGGCGGGCGGCGACACGCGCGGAGGGGCGGCAAGTTATTGCCGAGATGGGACAGGGGGTTTAAAACCCCTTGACAACTCAGAACTAATGTTCTAAAATAAGGCTAACAACCGCAGACAGGGCAGAGGCCCGACCGCCGGCGGAGGCAAATCTGAGGCGGCAAACTCGATGTGGGGCAGACCATACGTCGGCCCGACAGGGAGTTTGCCGCCTTTTTTGTTCATGGAGGCATAGACATAATTAACATAAAATTCTGTCAAAACTGTTGGGCCTTGAAGAAGGGTTAGTCCGGCACGGTTACGCCCAGGTCGCGCAGTTCGCTGCGTAGCGTGCCCTG
>CAZFUK010000242.1:6726-7763 GCA_964522005.1 uncultured Anaerolineales bacterium
ACGAGGCCGCTGAGACGGGCGGCCGGGTCGAGGGCGAAGCCGGGCCGGCCGGCCAGGGCCTGGGCGAAGGCGCGCTGGAGGGCGGGCCAGTCCCAGGGGCCGGCGGCGTCGAGGGCGGCGCGGGCCGCCTGGCCGGTGTCGGCGGCGGCCTGACGACTTTCGAGCAGGAAGGGGCGGACGTCGTCGCCGTGGTGGACGAAGCGGGCCGGGCCGGACCAGAGGAAGGCGTGGCCGAGCACGAGGGTGTCAATGTCGAGTGTCAGCAGGCGGTCGAGGCTGGCGCGGTACTGGTCGCCCGAGTGGAAGTACAGGGGCGCGCCGGCGTTGGCCGCGCCGTAGCCCTGGACCGCGTCCGAGACGACGAGCAGCCGGCGTTGGGCGTCATACAGGCACGCCATGCCGGCCGAGTGGCCGGGCGTGGCGACGACCTGGAGGGTCACGCCACCGAGGTCGAGTTTGTCGCCTTCGTAGAGCAGGCGGTCGGGCGGCGTGTCGAGCAGACTGGCGTCGGCGGCGGGGCACAGGATGGGCGCGCCGCTGGCGGCCTTGAGGGCGGCGTTGCCCTCGATGTGGTCCCAGTGGCCGTGGGTGTTGACGATGAGGGCGATGTCGGCCAGACGCCGGCCTAGGGCGGCCAGGGCGGGTTCGAGGGCGGCGGGCATGAAGGCGCGCACGCCGGTATCGAGGACGGCCAGCCGCTCGCCCTGCACCAGGGTCATGGCGGCTTCGACGCCGCCCCAGCCGGGGCCGAGTGGGCACTGGGCAAGGACGACGCCGGGCAGGACAGGCTGAAAGGAGGTGTCAGGCATGGCAGACCCCTAGGGGAGGCGGATGGGGGTCATCGTAGCACGGTCGGGTGGAGTTGTCAAAGGGGAGCGCACACGAAAGGAGAGCGTATGGCCCAACGGGAGCGACGCGCGCAACTGACGGCGGGGCTGGCGCCGGTCGCGGCCGGCGAGGCGGCCGAACAGGTGACGATTATAGCGGCGGGCACCGCCAACGGCAATGATTGGACGACCGAGGCGCAGGCCGAGGCG
>CAZFUK010000243.1:0-7087 GCA_964522005.1 uncultured Anaerolineales bacterium
CGGGTAGCCGAGGCGGGGATGGCGCGGCAAGCCGAGTACGCCCAGGCAGAAGGCGGCGTTCTCCCGCACATAGCGGCTCGCGTCGGCCCTCAACTGTCCCATCAAGGCGAGGACCGGATCAGGGTGGGCGCGGCCATAGCGCATCAGCGCGTTGGTCGGCGCGCGGCGCACGTTGGGGTCCGGGTCCACGGCCCACTCGGTCATGAGCCGGAACAGGAAGTCGGGCTGGGCCGGACCGAAGGCGTCGTCCAGGGCGTTGGCGATGGCCTCGCGGACCGTCCAGTGCCCATCGGCCGCCAGCCGTCGCCCCAGGCCCGGCACAAGCTCGGGCCGAACGCGGCCTACGTGGGCCAGCGCCCAACAGGCCACGCAGCGGGCGTCCAGCGCGGGGGAGGCGGCGAGGGCCTGGAGCCGCTGTGCAGCAGCCCCGACCTCACCCCGCGCCAGCCGCTCGCCCAGCGCCTGGCCCGCCCGCTCGTGGACGGTAATCCAGTAGACCAGGCCATCGCGGCGCGGCGTCTGCCCCGCCAGCCAGTCCTCCCAGGCCGCGAGCGCGGGCGCGAAGCCCTCGGCGTCGGCGGCAGCAGCCTCGACCAATGCGGCCAGGACAGGGTCATAGTCGGTGGGCATGGACGCTAGGCTTCCAGCACAACCCCACTGCGCGGGGCCAGCCGCAGCCGCAGGACGCCGCTCTCCACCACCGTCTCCTCTCCACTCCACACATCCTTGACCACGGCTCCGTCGTCCAGCCACTCCTTGACCTCGACCCGCACCACGCGGGTGGCGCGGTCGGTGTTGAGCGCGATGATCAGGTGGTCGTCCGGCTCGTCGTCACGCGCCAGGTAGCGGGCGAAGACATACGCCGGGCCGGAGGCGTAGAGGGTGGTGTAGGAGCCGTGGCGCAGGGCGGGGTGAGCGCGGCGCAGGGCGGTCACGCGCTTGAAAAACGGGTAGATCTCCCCCTGCCACCAGGCGGGGTCGTCCCAGAGCATGGCGCGGCGGCTGTCGGGGTCCTTCGCGCCGGGCTTGCCCACTTCGTCGCCGTAGTAGATGCTCGGCGCGCCGGGGTAGGCCATCTGGAACAGGGTCGCCAGGCGCAGCGCTGATGGGTCGCCCCGCGCCGTGGTCAGGAAGCGCGCTGTGTCATGGCTGTCGAGCAGGTTCAACTGCACCAGCGTCACGTCGGGGGCGTACAGGTCGAGCAACTGGTGGATGCCCAGGGCGAACTCGCGAGCGTCGAGCACGGGGGCCGGGTGCAGCCCGGTGCCCTGCACCAGCCCGTCGTCCATCTGGTGGCCGATGAAGAAGCCCAGGCAGAGGCGGGTGAACAGGTAGTTCATCACGGCGTCGAACTGGTCGCCCTGGAGCCAACGCCGCGCGTCGTGCCAGATTTCACCCACGATGTAGGCGTCGGGGTTGGCCCCCTTGACCCGGCGGCGGAACTCGCGCCAGAAGGCGTCGTCGTCAATCTCGTTGGGCACGTCCAGCCGCCAGCCGTCAATGCCGAAGCGGATCCAGTGCTCGGCCACATTCCAGATGTACTCGCGCACGGCGGGCGTGCGGGTGTTGAACTTGGGCAGGGCGTGCAGCCCGAACCAGGCCGCGTAGTTCGGCGGACGGTTGTGCTCGTAGGCGTAGAGCGGCCAGCCGTAGACGTGGAACCAGTCCAGGTAGGGCGACTGGGCGCCGTTCTCCAGCAGGTGGTTGAACTGGAAGAAGCCGCGACTGGCGTGGTTGAACACGCCGTCAATGACGATGCGGATGTCGCGCTGGTGAGCTTCGTCCACCAGGAAGCGCAGCGCCTCGTCGCCGCCCAGCACCGGGTCCACCCGCATGTAGTCGTGGGTGTGGTAGCGGTGGTTGGCGGCCGACTGGAAGATGGGCGTGAAGTAGACGGCGGTGATGCCCAGGTCCTGGAGGTAGTCGAGGCGTTCGGCCACGCCAATCAGGTCGCCGCCCTTGAAGCCGTGGAAGGTGGGCGGCGCTTCCCAGGGTTCCAGGTAGCTCGGTTTGGGGACGCGATGGCTGCGGGCGAAACGGTCGGGGAAAATCTGGTAGAAGACCGCGTCTTTGACCCAGTCGGGGGTCTGGACGGTGGGCGACGGTTGATAGCGCCAGGTGGGATAGGTCATGAGGTGTCTCCGCGGCCGGTAGGATGAGGCATCGGCTGGCCGTGGAGGATATTTTACCACAGGACGACGCGGAAGTGGAACCCCTTAACCTCTCCCCCGTCCCCTCCCCTGGCAAGGGAGGGGCAACGTCTTCTCCCCCTTCCCTGCCAGGGAAGGGGGGCGGGGGGTTAGGTCAACGCGGCTCAACCCGCCAGGGGAAACGCGGCGGCGAGGGTCCAGCCGAAGAACAGCGCGCTGCCCAGGGCGAAGGCCCACGGCCGGCGCAGCCCCGCGCCCGCTACGAAGAGCAGCCCGGTCAGGATGGGAAACAGCGGCAGCAGCAGGACGATAAAGCCGAGCGAGGGGACGAGGCGCAGGGCCAGCACAAACCCCGCCATGAGCGCGATGCTCTGACCCAGCCACCAGCCCAGCCGACCCAGGACTCCCGTCTCGCGTAGCGCGATGCCGGTCGCCAGGAACCAGGGCAGGCAGGCCAGCGCCAGCAGGGGCCACTTCAGGAGGCGGACCGGAATGAGCAGCCAGGGAATCCAGACGAGCTGCCCCAGCGCGCCGAAGGCGATCCAGAGCACGGCGAACAGCGCCAGACCCAGCAGGAGGTCGCGGACCGTCAGGGGACCGGGGCGTTCGAGCAGACGCAGCCGCCGCCCGGCCAGCAGGGCCAGCCAGACCAGGCCGGCCAGGGCGAACCACACGCCGACCGCGCCGCCCACCTGAAGGCCGCCGAGGCTCGCCAGGTCTATCGCCGGGTTGAGCAGCCAGAGGCCGAGGCCGGCCGCCAGGGGGCCGAGCAGCAGCCCCAGCCAGGCGGGCCAGGGCCGCGCCGAGGCCGCCACGGCGGTCTCGCGGCGTACCTCCTGGTCAAGGGAGGGCGTCTTGCGGATGGCGCGCCGCCGCTCGGCCAGGGGCTGCACCCGGTCGCGCCACTGGGGGGCGGTCGCCGTCTCCGGGGCCGCCGTGGCCGGGGCCAGACCGAGCCAGCCAACGGCCAGGGCGGCCAGGGCCAGCCACGCCGCCAGGTGCAGGCCGTACCAGGCGATGCGGCGGTCGGCGTAGGTCGAGGTCGGGGCTACGCCAAACGTGCTGTTCAGCCAACCCAGGCCAGCCTGGTGGCTCTCGTCGCGGAAGAGGATGGAGATGTGCTCGGCGTTGGGAACAATCACCAGGCGGCGGGCGCGGCCGCCGGCCAGGTCGGGGTTCTCGCCGCCCGCCTGGGCCAGCAGCCGCTCAGCGTTCGCCACGAAACCGCCCTCCAAGGAGCCGGCCTGCAAGAGGAAGTTGCGCGGGGCGGTCGGGCTGACATCGGCGCCGGTGGGCGAGATGGCGACCGTGGCGCGGTAGCGGTCGGGCTGGCGCACCCCTGCCGTCATCACCGCGCCGCTGCCCATGGAGTGGCCCAGCAGGGCGACGCGCTGGGGGTCCACTTCGGGCTGCTCCAGCAGGGCGGCGTAGGCCGCGTCGAGGTCGCGCTGGAGGGCGTCACGATCCAGCGCCTGGTCGTTCGCGCCGTGGCCGCTGAAGTCGGGCAGCATGGCGGCGTAGCCGGCGTGGGCCAGGACGTGGCCGTAGGTCAGCATCAACTGGCGCGACCCGGCGAAGCCGTGCGCCACGACGACGGCGGGCGCCCGCCGCGCCCCCTGTGGGGCAATGTAGGTCAGCGGCGTGCCGTCGCGGCTTAGCTCACGCACCGTCAGCCCCTCGCGGGCGGCGAGAACCTGCCACCAACTGGCGGCGACCAGAATCAGGAGGGCAAGCAAGGTGAGGCGGCGCACGGGGTCTCCTAGAGCCAGACAGTGAGCCGATTATACACCACGTCTACCCACTGCGTCGAACCGTGGCTGGACATTTAGCGCGGGGCGAGTAGAATCAGGACGACTCTCGAGAGAAGGACCCCTCGTATGACCGAAAGTGCCCATGACAGCGTAAACGAAACCCTGACCGAGAACGTAGGTGAGAGCGCAACCGCGCCGGTGGCTGAGGACGTAGTGGCGACAGCCCCGCCCCCGGCTCCGACTCCGGCAGCCCCCTCCCCACCCCGGGGGGACGACTTCCTGCCCCGCGTGGGGCTGCTGGCCGTTGTCGTCCTGGTCTGCGCCCTGTTCCTGTCGCTCTACGTGCTCAGCAGGCCTGCCATTGGCGGGGTGCAGGCCAACGCCAAGGCCGCCAGCGTCATCGTCGTGCCCACCGACCGCCCCTCCGGGCTGCGCGGGAACAACATCGCCGGCGTGGCGTCGGCCGCGTCGGGACCGGCTCAGGCTGTCCTGCCGCCGCCGGTCAATGCCGGGCCGCCGCCAGGCCAGGCGCCCGCCGCCCAGCCACCCGCCGCCAAGGCCAACATCCCACCGCCCCCGCCGGCCGCCAACATCCCCCAGGTCAGCAACCCGGACCCGGACACGGCCAACAAGCTCGCCGCCGAGGGTAACCAGGCGTCGCAACGCCAGGACTACGCCAGGGCCATCGAACTGTTCACCCAGTCCCTCCAGTTGAACCCCGCGCCCATCTACTACGGGCTGCGCGGCGACGTGAACTGGCGCGCGGGCAAGCTCGACGAGGCCCTGTCGGACTACAACAACGCCATCGCCATGGAGCCGGGCGCGCCAGACGGCTACTATGGCCGCGCGCGTGTCTACCGCGACAAGGGCGACAAGGCCGCCGCGGTGCGCGACCTGCAAACGTTCCTGGAGCTGAAGCCCAACGACGCCGGCAATGCCGGCATTCGCCAGGAAGCCCAGGAGATGATGAACCAGTTGAAGTAGGGGGTAACCATGACCAGTGAAGTGCAGACCGAGAGCGCGGAGGGCGGCGTGGACCAGAAGCGCCACAAGGCGAAGCTGAGGGTTGATCTGGCGGCCCTGCCACCGTTCCACCTGCGCCACATCGTCCCGCCCGGCCAGCGCGTGCGGCTGGCCGACATAGACCCAGAAGGCGACGACGGGGGGATGAAAAAGGCGGAGGGCAAGGCGGCGCTAGACGAGCTGCGCGGACGGTTGCAGAAGCTCCAGGAGCGGCTCTACGCCGAGAGCCGCCAGAGCTTGCTGGTCGTGTTCCAGGCGACGGACACCGGCGGCAAGGACGGTACCATCCGCGCCGTGTTCGAGGGGACCAACCCCCAGGGTGTGCGCGTCGCCTCGTTTAAAGTGCCCACCGGCGAGGAACTCGCCCACGACTTCCTGTGGCGCATCCACAAGGAGGCCCCGGCGCGCGGCATGATTGGGGTCTTCAACCGCTCGCACTACGAGGACGTCATCGTGGTGCGCGTCAAGAATATCGTACCCGAGTCGGTCTGGCGGTCACGCTACCAGATCATCAACGACTTCGAGCGGCTGCTGGCCCTCAACGGCACGCGCATCGTCAAGTTCTACCTGCACATCTCCAAGGACGAGCAGAAGAAGCGGCTCCAGGAGCGCCTGAACGACCCGCGTAAACACTGGAAGTTCTCAGCCGCCGACCTGAAAGAGCGCGAGCACTGGGACGCCTACCAGGCCGCCTTCGAGGATGCTCTGAGCCACTGCTCCACCGAGTATGCGCCGTGGTACGTCGTCCCGGCCAACCGCAACTGGTATCGCAACCTGGTCGTCGCCTCCACCCTGGTCGAGACGCTGGAACAGATGAACCCGCAGTTCCCACCCGAAGAGCCAGGGCTGGACCAGATTCACATCCCCGACTAAGAGCGCCTAGACATGATTAACAGGATTGACATGATTGATAAACGAGTCAAAATCATGTTAATCCTGTCAATCATGTCTACCTAGCCCCGCCCTTAGCCTAGCGCCTGTTCCGCCATGGCCCACGGCGTGTGGCCGCGCTCGCGCAGCCGTTGGTGGTCTTCGCTCAGGTCAATCCACGGCATGGACGGGTCGTCCTCCGTGCGCCGCATGGGCCGGCCGTTGAGCACCGTCAGGGTGTTGACCAGGAGGCTCTTCCCGCGCCGCGACTCCATCGCCACGTCGTAGAAGGTGAAGTCGCCGTCGAGCAGTTGGAAGACGGCCACGTCGGCTAGCGCGCCGGGCCGCAGCGTCCCGATCTCCTGCTCCAGCTTCAGCACCCGCGCCGGCGCGCTCGTCGCCCGCGCCACCACCTCTTCGAGTGACATCCCCAGCGCCAGGAACTTGCTCAGCGTCGTGGGCATGTCGAAGCAGGGGCCGAGAATCGCCAGTTGGTGGATGTCGGTCGAGATGACGTCAGGGCGGAAGCCGTCGGCGATCATCTGCTCGGCCGAGTCGAACGAGAACGACCCAGCGCCGTGGCCCACGTCCAGGATGACGCCTGCCTCGCGGGCGCGGCGCGCCACCTCGCGCACCAGCTGGGCGTCCGTCACCAGCCGGGTGCTGCGCCCGGTGCCGCAGTGGGTCAGAATGTCGCCCGGCCGCATCAACTCCAGGATGGCGTCCAGGCCGGGCGGGCCGTCGGCGATGTGGACCATCAGCGGCAACTCGCAGCGGTCAGCCGCCTCGCGCGCCCGGTGCAACCCCTCAATGTCGCCATCCGTCGTCCCCTGGTCCACCCGCGCCTTGATGCCCAGCACCAGGTCGCGGTGCAGGTCCACCAGCTTGCAGCACAGGTCCACGTCCAGGTAATTGGGGTTGCGCAACTCCCACGAGGGCGCGGTCAGCCCGATGCCGCTGATGTTGAGCAGGGCGTAGAGGCGCAGGTCACTGGGGCGGATGATGAACTCGCGCAGGCCGATGAAGTTGTAGGCGCCGGCCGAGCCGACATCCAGCCAGGTGGTGACGCCGCTGCGGGCCGCTACCGGCTCGGGCCGAATGCCCCAGTAGGTGACGCTGTGGTAGAAGTGGGTGTGCAGGTCTACCATGCCTGGCGTGACGATCTGGCCCGTGGCGTCGAACACCTGGCGCGCCGACTCGGCGGGGATGAACGGCTCGACGGCGGCCACCCGGTTGCGGGTGATGGCGACGTCGTAGCGGCCCACGTGCCCACCCTCAACGTCAATGACGGTC
>CAZFUK010000243.1:7097-7733 GCA_964522005.1 uncultured Anaerolineales bacterium
TTCTGGATGAGAAGATCAAAATGCATGGAGTTGCCCTCGGTATAGGAGTGCTCTAGGCCATCTATCTCATTCGCAGGTGGATGACCTGGTTGGCTACGTCTTCAGTCTGTAAACGCACGTGGAGCATCTGCAAGGCCCGCATCCACCCGCCGATGCTTGTTTCAGATTGACGCGCGAAGGCGATACCCGCGTGTTCAACACCACTTGATGCCAGTCGCAGGAAGTCCTTGTCATGGGTGCAGAGGACGCGTCCCTGCCTAGTTGCTTCACGCAGGTGGTCCTCGTCGCTCACGCCGAGTCGGCCTAGACTGCGCGCCGAAACGGCATCAATACCAGCCAGGACAAGTTGCTCAGCCACCACGACTGGCACATTCTCATCAAGGTAAAAGCGCAACTCAGCCAAAGTTAAGGAGCCTGCCTTGCTCCCTTAGCTGCTGCAATAATCTCTCGGCTTCGACGGCGTTATCTCGAATCTCGGCGTCTATCTCCGGTTTGTGGGCGTAGTAGTACGCCTTCCGGTCAGCGCGGTAGGCATACTTGCCGGCGAACCAGAACAGCAGCGTGTTGGTGATGAAGAATACGATGAAGAGGATCACCCAGTTGAAGTTCAGCAGGGCGTCCAGGGCCACGCCATGC
>CAZFUK010000244.1:0-7710 GCA_964522005.1 uncultured Anaerolineales bacterium
CCAGGTTAAGCACGCGGCTGGCGCCGCCCGCGAGCGCGGCTACGCCAAAGGCGCAGGTGTAGGCAAACAGGTTCAGCACCGTCTGCCCCCGGCTCCGCGCACGCACCCGCGCCCGGGTGTCCCGCATGTCCAGAAACAGCCCCACACTCAGCCCCGCGTCCGACCGCATCAGATAGCGCAGCCCGTTTTCGACCACTGCCCACGCCGTGTCAGCCTGTCCCCGCACCGGTTGGCTCGGCGCGCGCTGTTCCGCCTCGTCGTCGCGCAGCCGGCTGGCCTGGCGGGGGCGGTAGCGAGCATAGACGCTGCCCGTGGGGTGGACCTCGGCCAGAGCGGCGAGGAGGCGCGGCGGGACTTCGGTCGTGTCGCTGTGGAGCGAGACCAGGAGATGGTCGCCCAGGCGGTCAATGTACGTGTCGGGCAGGCCATCGGCCGCGCCGTGGACGAGGCGGTAGGCCGTCAGGTCGGGGTCGAGGGCGAGGGGCTGGCGGCGTTCGGCGGCGAGCGCCAGGAGGTGCGCCAGGGGCGGCGGGGCGGCCGGGGGGAGGCTCAGCAGCGAGGTGAAGATGGCCGGGGGCGGCGCTTCGAGGGTCAGCGGGCCGCCGGGCGTGGGCAGGGTCAGGCGATGGGCGTGGAGCAGCAGGCGGGGGAAGGGGCGGCGCTGCGGGTCATAGAGGGGGTCGCCCACGACGGGCGTGCCCAGGTAGGCCAGGTGGGCGCGGAGTTGGTGCGTACGCCCGGTCAGCAGCCGCAACCGAACGAGGCTGTGGCGCCGGCTGGCGGCGGTTTGCAGCACCTCGTACTCTGTGACCGCTTCGACCGCCTTCCTTTCGCCTTCCGCCTTCCGCCTACCGCCTACCGCCTTCCGCCTTCCGTCTTCCATCCTCCGTCCTCCGTCCTCCGTCTTCCGTCCTTCGTCCTCCGTCTTCCGTCCTTCGTCCTCCGTCCTCCGTCGTGTGTCCGCCACCTCCATCCGCCCGTCGCGGCCTTCGACCAGCGGCGCCTCAACCCGCCCGGCGCGCTGGGGTGGGACGCCGTGGACGACGGCCAGGTACTCCTTGACGACCGCTCGGCCCTCGAAGGCGCGGGCCAGCCAGGGGTTGGCCTCGGGCCGGCGGGCAAAGACGAGGACGCCCGACGTGTCGCGGTCGAGGCGCTGGTGGACGCCCAGGTAGTCGGTCCCCAGTTGCGCTTTGAGCACGCCGACCACGTCGGTCGGGACGGGGTCGGCCCAGGCGGCGATGGTGCTCAGGCCAACGGGTTTGGCGACCGCGACGAGGTCGTCATCCTGGTACAGAATCGGCAGGCGCATCAGGAGGCGAATTCGATGCCCGTCTCGTCCATGTGGGAGATGGTGACGAGGCTCTCAATGGGAACGCCGAGGTGGGCCAGGCGCTCGCGGCCATCCTCGAAGCTCTTTTCGACCACCACGCCGATGCCGAGCAGCGCCGCGCCGGCCTCCTGGACAATGCCCGCCAGCGCCTCAGTGGTCTGGCCCGACGCCAGGAAGTCGTCAATGATGACCACGCGGTCGCTCGGGCCGAGGTACTCCGGTGACACGAGGAGCAGCGTCTCGCCGCCCTTGGTGCGCGAGGGGACGCGGCGCTCGTAGGTGTGGCGCGGCAGGGTGACCGAGCGCGTCTTGCGGGCGAAGACGACGGGCACGTCGAGGGCGACGCCCGCCTGGAGGGCCGGGGCGATGCCCGAGATCTCGGCGGTCAGGACTTTGGTGGGGCGCAGGTAGCCGAAGCGCCGGGCGAACTCGCGGCCCATGAGCGCCATGAGGGCCGGGTCCACCTGGTGGTTGATGAACGAGTCGACTTTGAGGATGCCGCCTGGCAGGACCTTGCCGTCGCGGCGGATGCGCTCGCGCAAGGGCGCGAGGTCGGACCAGCTATCGGCGCTCGCCATACTGGCTTGACGGTCGGTGAGCATGAGAGGGTTCCTCCTGGAATTCACGGGGATTGTCGGCCAGACGCCCCTTTCTGTTTCCTGTCATCAAACACCGGGGCCGCTAAATGGTCAATCCTGCGGCGCGTGTGGGATAACCCCCACCGTTAACGTGGGAAAAAGTGGGTAATCGTGTGAAATGTGGGATGGTATAGTATCGAACATTTGTTCGTGACCATCAATAGTCCGGTCGGTCCCCACTCGCCCACCTGCCCCCCAACTGCCGCTGACTCTTGCGCCCACGTTCCGTTCTGAGACGCAAACCTCCCGAAGGTTGCCCTTCGAGAGGTCTGGTTCACTCCCACCTGATTTGCTCGCTGGACAGCGGCATGCCCGCCCCGCCCGGGTCGGCCCCACCGTCCCAGCGCCCCGTCTGGGGGTCGCGCACGGCGACGTGGACCAGGCCAAACGAGCCATAACTGTACGGCTCGCGGTAGACTTTATGGCCCATCGCCTGGAGCGCCCGCACCGTCGAGAGGGGCTGGCGGGCATGGAGGTCTATCGTGTCGCTCTGCGCGTCGAAGCGCGGCGCGGCGACCGCTTCGGCCGGCGACATGCCGAAGTCCACGATGTTGAGCAGGACTTGCAGGACGCCGGTGATGATCTGCGTCCCGCCCGGCGCGCCGATGACGATGACCGGCTGGCCGTCGCGGTAGACGATGCTGGGCGACAGGCCGCTCAGCCGCGCCTTGCCTGGCGCGACCGAGTTGGGACGGCCCGGCAGCGGGTGGAAGCAGTTCATGGCGTTGTTCAACTGGAAGCCCAGGCCGTCCACCACGACGCCCGAACTCGCGCCCAGGGTGTGCGTCAGGCTGACGCAGTTGCCCCACTGGTCCACCACGGAGATGTGGGTGGTATCCTTCGGCTCGTGGTAGGGCCAACGCGGGACGCGGAACTTGTGGCCCGCTTGAATGCGGCGGGCAGCGTCGGCGGCGTACTGCGGGTCGGTGATGACCGCCGTCATGTCGGGGTCGAACTGGGGGTCGCCCAGGCGCGTCGTCCAGTCGGCGAAGGCCCACTGCATGACGCGGGAGACCAGGTCAATGTACTGGGGGCTGTTGAAGCCCAGGCTGCGCAGGTCGAAGTGCTCCAGGCAGTTGAGCATCTGCACCAGCGTCGCGCCACCGTCGGGCAGGGGATCGGTCTTGACCGTCAGGCCGCGATACTGGCCGACCACCGGCCCCGGCTCGCGGACGCGGTAAGCCGCCAGGTCGTCGGGCGTGACATAACCGCCGTGGCGCTGGATGGCCTCACCGAGCGCCTGCCCCAACTCCCCCCGGTAGAACTCGTCCACACCGCCCTCGGCGATGCGCCGCAGCGAGCGAGCATAGTCCTTCTGGACCAGGCGCTCGCCCATCTGGAGAGGGTTGAAGCCGTCGCGGGTGTAGAGGCGTTGCGCGGCGGAGGTGTACATAATGCGCCACAGGGGCATGGCGAAGCCGGGCGTACCGGGCCGCCGCCAGCGGTCGGTCAGGATAGGCGTCAGGACAAAGCCTTCGTCGGCCAGCCGCGTCGCCGGTTCGAGGACGCTGGCCCAGGGGCGGGTGCCCCAGCGGCGGTGGGCCTCGCCCAGCCCGGCCACCGTGCCCGGCGTCGCCACCGACTGCCAGCCGATGTCGTTCTCGTAGCCGCGCAGCCGGAAGCCGTAGCCGACGCGGTACTCCTCTTCCAGCAGGTCGGCCCACATGCCGTCGCGGGCCAGCGAGCCGGCCGTGCCCAGGAATTGCAGCACATGGTGGCGGCCGGTGGCGGCCTCGTAGTAGTGCAGCGAGCCAAAGCCGCCAACGCCGCACATCTGCGGGTCGGTGACGCCCTGCGTAAAGGCGGCGGTGACGGCGGCGTCCACCGCGTTGCCGCCCTCGGCCAGCACCTGCGCCCCCGCCTCGACGGCCAACGGCTGCGGCGCGACAACCAGGTCTTTCCAATCACCCATGCTGCCTCACTTCAGGATATAGTACGTCGCGCGTTTCTCGCCAATTTTGAGGAGGAGGTTCTTGTCTACCAGGTCGGCCAGGTCACGTCGAATCGTCTCGGCCGAGACATCGGGGGCGAACTCCTGGAGGTCGCGGTTGGTGACGCGGCCGTGGGTCTGGGCCAGGGTCAGCGCGTGTTCCTGGCGCTCGTTCAGGGCCAGGTGGGCGTACTGGCTCATGCGCACGGGCATGCGCTCGTTGGGGGCGAGGCGTTCGCCGTGGCCGTAGAGCACGACCTGGAAGCCGTTGGAGGTTTCGCGGAAGACGGGCGCCGGCAGCCCACCTTCGGCCATCAGCCGTCGCATGCGGTTGATGCCGTAGCCCAGCCGCTCGATGTAGCCGAGGTCGGACAGCACCTGGACAATCGCCTCGTTGCGCGAGAAGCGCTCCTGGTCCAGGTTGTCGAGGGTCACCGGGCCGGGCAAGCGGCCGGGGCTGGTAATCTCCAGGCGGTCGGCGAACATGAAGACGCGCGTCTCCTGGCCTCGGACGCTGTAGTCGCGGTGGGCGACCGCGTTGACGACGGCCTCGCGCACGGCCTCGCGGGGGTACTCCAGCTTCTCCTCACGCGCCAATCCACTCAGCTTGGCCCCGACGCGCATGTTGTTGACCAGGAACGCCTCGGCGCGCCGAATCTGCTCGGGCAAGGTATCGCGGATGTCCTCGCGCAGGTAGGTGTCACCCTGCTCCAGCCCGGCATAGCGCACGACAATGACCTCGCTGCCCGGCACGAATTGCTGGGGGTCCTTGCCAAACAGGAGGATACCGGCGTAGGTGGGCTGACCGTCGTTGGTCAGGCAGCGGCGCTGGCGCAGCACGCTGTCGGCGTCTGGCAGGGGGAGGCCTGTTGCCTGACCGGTCGCCTGGCCCGCGTTGACCAGGGCTTGCAGGTAGCGCTGAATCTTGGCGTCGTCCAGATCCGCCCGCGTCGCCAGCCGCGCCGGCTCCGACTCGAAGGCGATTTCACCGCGCTCGATCAGGCGGCGGCGCAGCTCGGCCGTCGCCAGCAGGCGGTTCGAGCGGCCCTCGCGCGTGTAGTAGCGGCCCTTGTGGTGGTAGACGTGGGGCATGCCCTCGGGCACAGTGACGACCAGCAGCGACTCGCCACTGGTCTGGACGACGCGGGGCATGGGGATGACCAGGGGCGGGTCAATCTCTAGGGCGGCCTCCAGGACCATGTCGAAGGTGGCCTGGAGGTCGTCCACGCCCATGACCGTCGTGCCGCGCTCGTCCATGCCAATCACGACCATGCCGCCGTCCGTGTTGGCAAGGGCGGTCAAGGTCTCGGCCAGTCGGTTGAGCGCGACGCCGGGGCGGGCGAAGACCAGGCGTTCCGAGGGGCCTTGCTTGAGGAGCGACGGAATGTCTTCCGGGAGGTCGTGGCGAATCACAATAGTGGCTGGTGGTTGGTGTCAGTGGCTAGTGGCGGGTGCGACGGAGGACGAAGGACCAAAGACGGAGGATTAAGAACGGATGAAGTCTTCCGGCTTCCGTCCTTCGTCGTCCGACGCCCGTCTTCCGTCGAAAGCATACCCCGAAAGGGGCCAGGGGGCAAATCCAGCCCGGGTCAGCGGGGCGCGAGGGCCACCCTGCCGGTCGGGGCCAGGGCGGGCGCCCAGCCTTCCGTCCCGTCCTGGGTCTGCACTCGCCACATGACACGCCCGTTCAGGTCAGCCGGGCCGCCCACGACCTTCACGGTCTGCTCCGGCCAGAGGTACGTCTTCAACTGTTCGGTGGGCTTGCCGGCCGCGTCTGCCTCATACATCGAAAGCCACGGCTCGACAACTACCTGCGCCTGGCTTCCGGGCGCCAGGGAGGGATACGCGAGCGCCGTGCGCGGGCCTTCGGGGGCGACAAGGCGGACCGAAATGCCGGGCAGGGGCAGGGACGGTCGGCGCACAAACAGATAGGCCGCCCCGGCCAGCGAGAGGGCGACGACGAGCATGGTAAGGCAGCCAATCGTGCCGGTGATGGCCGCCTGACCCAGCGCGGCCTGGGGCGTGTTTGGATTACCGCCCTGGCCCATGGTCCGCATCATGTTCGCGGTTCCCCAGACCGTCCAGATCGCCAGGACGGCCAGCGCGAGCATGAGGATTTCGACATTGGACAACTGGATATTCATGGCTGCCTCCCCTCTTCAGGCGTTGCTTTGTAAGGTAAGTTTAAGGTTCAATGCGGCCGAGTTGTGCTATAATATCGAACAGATGTTCGATGATATGATACACGGAAGGGTTTGCGACAGTGGAAGCGCTGCTAATATGGGGCGCCATTGCCCTCCTCGCGTTAGTCCTGGCCGTGGTCACCTTTGTCCTGGTTGCCACGGGCAACTGGCGGTGGGACAGCTACGTCAGCCGTACCTCGAAGCTGCTCTGGGGCGGTGGCTTCTGCCTGGCGCTCCTCATCGCCGTCGTCTTGTTCGGTCCGGCCCTGGCGCTGGCCGCCTGGCCCGTCTGGCTGGCCTTGCTTGGCGGCACGGCCCTCGTCTTTGGCCTGTTGGACCTGGCGAACGGCGTCGGCGTCGCCCGCCGCACCTCCATGTTGGCCCCGCCGACGACAGGGTGGGATCAGCTCTGGCGGAGCCATGAGGGTAAGCCCTTGCCGCCCTGGATGCTCCAGGCCGCCCTCCAGGGTGAGGTGCGCTACGACGGGAAGGTCGCACGCGTCGTCAACGGTATCCTGGTCCCGACCACCCCGGCCAGACCGCGTCTCAGCCTGGAGGGTGTCTTTAGCCGTCTTGACGATCTACTAGGTTAAACCCGTTTGAGAAGAAAATTTCACAGCCTACCCTAACAATATAGGGTAGGCTGTCCTATTTTCCGCTCGCCTGGGCCTGACGGCTGACTGACAGAAATATGACGACGGCCAGACTGTCTTAGAGGGGGATGAGGTGGAGGATAAGACCTGACAGGTTTCTGAAAACCTGTCAGGTCTGGGAGGGCGGAAGCGGGGGAGGCTAGACGCCGAGGGGAACGTCGAGGGCGGTGGGGGCGGCGGGGGCTTTCGGCTTGCGTGTGCGCTTGGGCTTGGCCGAGTCCTCCACCTTACCGTTCACCCCGAGAATGGGCGCGGGGGGTTGGGGGGCAGACAGGGCGACGGGCAGCACCTCGTCCATCTTGTTGACAAAGATGAGTTGCAGATCGCGACGCACGCGCGCCGGCAACTCCGCCATGTCCTTCTTGTTTTTGGACGGCGCCAGCACCGTCTTGAGGCCGGCGCGATGCGCGGCGATGACCTTCTCTTTAAACCCGCCGATGGGCAGCACGCGGCCGCGTAGCGTGATTTCGCCCGTCATGGCGACGTGGCGCAGGACCGGGCGCTGGAGCAGGGCGGAGATGAGCGCGGTGGCGATGGTGATGCCGGCCGAGGGGCCGTCCTTGGGCATCGCGCCTTCGGGGACGTGGACGTGGATGTCCAGCTTCTCGAAGTCCTGCGGGTTGATGCCCAGTTGCTTGGCGTGGGCGCGAGCATAGCTCAGCGCGGCCTGCGCCGACTCCTGCATCACCTCGCCCAGGCTGCCGGTCAGCGTCAGGTTGCCCTTGCCCTCCATCAGGTTGACCTCGATGGAGAGGAGATCGCCGCCCGCCTCGGTCACGGCGATGCCTGTGGCGATGCCGATTTCGTCCTGCTCGTTCGCCAGGCCATAGGTAAACTCAGGCGGACCCAGGTACTTGTGAAGCTGCTGCGCGCCGATGGTCTTGGGCGTGGGCCGCCCCTCGGCCACCCGGCGGGCGATCTTGCGGCAGATATTGGCTAGCTCGCGCTCCAGGTTGCGCACGCCCGCCTCGTA
>CAZFUK010000245.1:0-1341 GCA_964522005.1 uncultured Anaerolineales bacterium
CGGAGGGCTTCCCCGTCGTCTACGGCGACTGGCTCCACGCCGAGGGCGCGCCGACCGTCCTGGTCTACGGCCACTACGACGTCCAGCCGGTCAAGCCCGATGAGTGGGTCAGCCCGCCGTTCGAGCCGACCGAGCGCGACGGCAAGCTCTACGGCCGAGGCTCGGCCGACGACAAGGGCCAAACGTTCATCCACCTCAAGGCCGTCGAAGCCTACCTTCAGACGGTAGGGCGCCTCCCCCTGAACGTCAAGTTCCTGGTGGAGGGCGAAGAGGAGGTGGGCAGCCGCCACCTGGCCCCGTTCCTGACCCAGGAGGCCGAGCGGCTGAGCGCCGACAGCGTCGTGATTTCGGACACGTCGTGGGTCGGCCCCGGCGTCCCGACCATCAACGTCGGCCTGCGCGGTGGCTGCGGGATGGATGTCGAGGTCCACGGCCCGGCCAACGACCTGCACTCCGGCCTCTACGGTGGCGCGGTCCAGAACCCCATCCACGCCGCCGCCCAGATCATCTCCAAACTCCACGACGCCAGGGGCCGCGTCACGGTCCCCGGCTTCTATGACAGGGTCCGCCCCCTCTCCCGCGCCGAGCGCGGCCAGACGCGGCGTATCCCCATCACCGAGGCTGACATCCTGAGAGAGACGGGCGCGCCGAGGCTGTGGGGCGAAAGCGGCTACTCGGCCCTGGAACGGATGGGGGCGCGGCCCACGCTGGACATCCTCAAGTTCACGGCGGGCGGCGACGCGGCGGCCATCACGTCCACCGCCCGCTTCCGCCTGGCCTGCCGCCTGGTGCCCGACCAGGACCCGGACGAGGTCTATCAGCGCGTCCACGATTATGTCGTGTCGCTGGCCCCCGACACCGTGCGCCTGACCATCACGCGCCAGGGCAAGGGCAGCCCAGGCGTCGTCATCCCCCAGGACTCGCCCGCGCTCAAAGCGGCGCAGACCGCCCTGCGGCAGACCTTCGGCGCGAAACCGGTCTTCGCCCGCAGTGGCGGCGGCATCCCTGTCGTCCTCATGTTCCAGCGGCTGCTGGGCCTGCCGAGCCTGCTCATGGGCTTCGGCCTGCCCGATGACGGCCTGCACGGCCCCAACGAGAAGCTCGACCTGGCCCAGTTCCACGGCGGCGTCGAGGCGTCCATCCGCTTTATGGACCTGTTTGGCCGCCAGGGGAAGACGACACAGGCGACGACACCATGACCCCGGCCGATAACCTCCTCATCGGCCTCAACGGCCGCTTCTTCGCCTCCAACTGGCGGCCCGCCCTGGACGAAATCGCGTTCGCCCAGGCCCACGGCTTCCGGGCCATTCAGTTCAGGGGCAAGGAGGAGGGGCTAAACGC
>CAZFUK010000245.1:1441-5336 GCA_964522005.1 uncultured Anaerolineales bacterium
TGCGCCGCCGCCCTCGACGCGGTCCCCAACCTGGGCTTCGTCTGGGACTTCAACCACACAACGCCGGAGGACCGCGACGGCTTTATGGCGCTCATCCCGCGCATGAGCATGCTGCACGTGGCCGACACCCCACTGCCCGAGGTCAACCACCACCTGCCGCTGGGCGAGGGCAGCGTGGACCTGGCCGACTACTGCCGCGCCCTGCGTCAGGGCGGCTTCGCTGGCCCGGCCATCCTCGAAATCGGCGGCCTGCCCAAGTCCGGCGGCTTTGGCCGCGACACCGACGCCGCTTTGGTCGCCTCCCTGCGTCACCTCCGCGCCGTCAACCGTTTTTAGCTATCGTATGATATAATCCTGCTATGACTACTCCAGTTGAGACCAAAGACCAGGTACTCCAGCGGCTACGCCGTCACGCGGGAGCGATGCGGGCGCTGGGTGTCAAGAGGATCGGTCTATTTGGGTCGTTCGAGCGTGACGAGGCAACCCTTGACAGCGACATTGACTTACTTGTCGAGTTCGAGCCAGGCGAAAAGACCTTCGATCACTTTATGCAACTCGCCTTTTTGCTGGAAGACCTACTTGAGCGGCGAGTCGAGCTAGTCACACGCGAAGCCCTCAGTCCCTATATCGGTCCCCATATTCTTGACGAGGTCGAGTATGTCTTTCTCGCCGCTTGAGTATCTACGTCATATTGTGGATGAAACGACCTACTTGCTAGAGCGGTCTCAAGGCTTGAGCAAAGAGGAGTTCATCCAAGACCCGACCCTCAAGCGTGCGTTTGTGCGCAGCATCGAAATCATTGGTGAGGCGACCAAAAGCGTTCCGCTGGAATGGCGGCAACGCTATCCCCAAGTTGAGTGGCGCGCTATGGCTGGCATGCGCGATCGACTCATCCACAACTACCTGGGCGTAGACTACGACATTGTCTGGGATGTCGTTACGACTAAAATCCCCCCTTTGCATACAACCCTACAAGCCATCCTGGAGCAAGAGGACAGTTAAGTTCGTCGGCCCACCGCTCGCCAGCATCCTCGTAGAGGTCACCGGCAGCTACCGTGCCATCTTCCCACTTGGCCCCGTGTTGATGGCCATCGCCCTGCTTCGCATGAGCGGGGCGCGTGGCAAGGTTGACGCCTGCTACTCGCTGTACACCATTCCGATGTGGGGTGAACAGAGCGGGACGTAATACACCACGGAGGCACAGAGAACACGGAGGGGAAGACGGCCATACCCTCCGTGTCCTCCGTGCCCCCGTGGTGTATGCCTATTTGGCGGGGAGGGCGCCGCGCCGGGGTGGAGCGGCCGGGGTGTCCTGGACGCTCAGGAAGAACTGGGCCGCGACGTACAGCCCAACCAGGCACAGCACCAGCAGCGGGCTGGCCTCGACGGGGTTCACCTTGCCGTCCTGGAGCAGCGGGACAAGAATCCAGGCGGGCAGGACGATGGACATGATGAAGCCGAAGGTGATGCTGAGGCCAGCCAGCAGGTAGCCCCAGGCCGACCGCCGCCAGAGCAGGATGCCCGTCGTCGCCAGGAGCGGAACGACCAGGCCCAGGTCGAACGCCTGCGTCTCCAGCGTCGTCATGCCGCCGAACTCGTCGGGGAAGCGGCCCGCTTGCAGGTAAGGAATCACGCGGCCACCGACCCAGAGCAGGGTGAGCACCGCGCTCATAGCGAAGGTGAAGCCGATGAACAGGCGGCGCGGGAAGCGGGCCGAGATGCGGGACGGCAGGTCAGCCACGTCTATGCCCGCCAGCGTGGTGAACAGGGCCACGCCGCCCAGGCCAAAGATTCCCACATAGACCAGGAACAGTGGGTTGAAGGCCACCATCGTCGCGTACATAGCGTACTTGTAGACGGTGTAGAATAGGACGCCGCTGAGCAGCAGCCGCCCGCGCAGCGAGCCGCGCCGCGTCAGGAAGAGGGCGACGGCCAGCAGGGGCAGCGCCAGGCACAGGTCGAGCGCGTCCCAGAGGATGCCCTCGCGCGCCACCGACACCGGGTCATAGCGGTACAGGCCGCTGCCCTGGAGCGTGGCGTGCTCGCCGCGCGGCGTGAGGTACTGAATTGGCGCGGCGGGCGGCGCGTAGACAACACCCGTCCCGGCCGCGACCAGGACCAGGACAAAGACGATTACGCCGAGAATGGTAATAGTTCTCATGGCAGTGACTCCTCTCCTCAGTACATACGTACATCGGGGGAGGATACGCGGGAGAAGCCGTCACCCACGGTGAACAATCGGCTACCGGGCAGCCGGTCAACCCAGAGTTGACGAAACAGGGGAGGCTGGGGTATTATCCACCCCTCAAAGCTCCCAGGGCGCGGGAATAGACACACAGGGGTTATGACCACATTACTCATCGCCACCAACAACCAGGGCAAGCTTGTCGAATTGCGCGAGCTGCTGGCCGACCTGCCGCTGGACCTGGTTACCCTGCGCGATGTGGGGATTAGTGTCGAAGTCGAAGAGACGGGCGACACCTTCGCCGCCAACGCGATTCTCAAGGCGGTCCAGTATGGGCAGATGGCCGACCTGCCGACACTGGCCGACGACTCCGGGCTGGAGGTGGACGCGCTGGGCGGGGAGCCGGGCGTTCACACCGCCCGCTACGGCGCGCCGGACGCCCGCTCCCACCGTGACCGCTACCTGCTGCTCCTCCGCAACCTCGAAGGCGTGCCCTGGGAACGGCGTACCGCCCGCTTCCGCTGTGTGATTGCCCTGGCGACGCCCCGCTTTGACAGTGAAGACGAGGCCGACGTCCAAACCGTCGAAGGCGTGCTGGAAGGCTACATCGCCTTCGAGCCGGCCGGCGAGGGCGGCTTCGGCTACGACCCCGTGTTCTACGTGCCCGAGTTTGGCTGCACGCTGGCCGAACTGCCCGCCGACGTCAAGAACCGGGTCAGCCATCGCGGCCAGGCGGTCGAGGCGGCGCGCCCGCTGCTCGCCGCATTGGGTCACCCACACGAATAATTCACCCCCTCAACAATTCAGCCTATGAAGTAAATCCGTCTTTAGCCTGGACCACGTATACTGAACAACACGAGCCGATAGCGCCTAGACGAGCCGCCGACTGAAGGCGGCGCTAGTGGGCCTGCGGCCGAGCGTCGGACTACGCCGACGGGCGGACGGCGCTCGTGCAAGACCAAGCTTCAGGGAGATAGCCTTGTGATGCGGACTCTGCTCTTGGTGATTCTTGGCCTGCTCCTCCTGGCCGGCCTCGGCGCGCTCCTGTTTGTGTTTGGCTTCTTTCTCAGCGCCCGCACCGCCCTCGACACCCCCTCCAGTTTTCAGGTGCAAGTCGCGGAGATGGGCAAGGGCAGCTTCCTCATCCCGGCCGACTATCAGCGCCGCGCCAACCCCGTGACTGCCAATCCAGAGGTGCTGACCCAGGCCCGACGCACGTATAACAGCCGCTGCTCGGTCTGCCACGGCCCGGACGGCAAGGCCACCGTCGCCACCGGCCAGCGCATGTTCCCCCGCGCCGCCGACCTGACCGGCGACCGCGTCCAGGGCAAGTCCGATGGGGCGCTGTTCTGGATTCTCGAAAACGGCTATCCCCATACCGGGATGCCGGGCTGGAAGGGACTGCTGTCTGACCAGGAGTTGTGGCAACTGGTGAGCCTGATTCGGGCGATGCCCCAGGGACTGCCCCAGGCCGCCGCGGACACGCCCACGCCCGTGGCCCTCGCGCCCACCGCCGTGCCACCCACGGCGCCCCCCACCCAGGCGCCGTCGACCGCCACTCGGGTCCCGCCCACGGCTGCGCCCACGTCAGCGCCCACCGCCGCCGCGACGAGCGCGCCTGCCACCCAACCGCCGCCCACCACCGCGCCACCCACGGCCGCGCCCCCCACTTGGGCGGCCCCCCCCCCCCCCCCCCCCCCCCCCCCGAGG
>CAZFUK010000245.1:5346-7710 GCA_964522005.1 uncultured Anaerolineales bacterium
GACCGCCGTCGCGGCCGCTCCGAAGGCCGCCCCCGAGGTGAACATCGCCATTGACAACTACGCCTACCTGCCGGACACGGTGACTGTTCCGGTCGGCGCGAAGGTCACCTGGCTCAACAAAGACGACGATGCCCACACCGTGACGTCGGAGGCTCCGCAGCCCCTCTTCGACTCGGGCGAGTTCGGCAAGAACGGCACGTTCAGCTTCACCTTCAGCCAGCCCGGTGAGTACGCCTACTACTGCATCCCGCATGACTACATGCGCGCCAAGATCATCGTGCGCTAAATGCGCTGCCCGCTCTATCCCTCGGCTTATCCCGGCGCTCGCTAGCTGACCATCTGAGCGCCGGATAGCGCAATATCTCTGCTTGTCGTTCACGCAAGGAGGCACCCCGTATGAACCGCTCCCCCAAACTCATACTCCCACTCGCCGTGCTCATCCTGGCCCTGGTGGCGCTCTTCCCGGCCCTCGTGGGCGCCGCGCCGCCCCAGGACCCGGCCAGCGCCCCGCCCCAGGACGCCGCCAACGGCCAGAAGGTCTGGGCGGCCAAGCCGTGCAAGAGCTGCCACGGCGACAACGGCGAGGGCAAGTACGCCGCGCCGCTGGCCGGCACGGCCCGCACCGTCCAGGAGGCCATCAACCAGGTGCGCAACCCGCGCAGCATGATGCCGATGTTCAACGAGCGTCAGATCACCGACCAGGAAATCACCGACATCGTGGACTACATGAAGACGCTCCAGCGGCCCGCCAGCTTCCAGCCGATCCGGGCTGAAACGCAGCCGTCGGACCCGCAGGGCAAGGTGCTGTTCGCGCAGAAGCGCTGCGTCGCCTGCCACGGTGACTTCACGCGCACCGCCGCCGCGGTGGTCATCCCCTCCGGGCGCAAGACGCTGACCGACGCCGATGTCGAGAAGCAGCTGCGCTCGCCGCGTCAGAACATGCCGCGCTTCTCCGAGCAGCAGGTGAGCCAGGCCGAGGCCCAGGCCATCGCCGCCTACCTGCGCCCCATCGTGGAGCAGGTGGCCGCCTCGGGCGCGCCGGCCGGTGGTCAGGCTGCGGCCCCGGCTGGTGGTCAGCCGGCCGCGCCGGCCCAGTTGCCGACCACGGGGGCCGACCCCAGCCTGCTGACGGCCCTGGTCGCCGCGCTGGGCATGGCCTCCGTCGCCGCCGGTATGGCCCTGCGCCGCCGCCGCTAATTCGTGCCTGTCTAACGGAAGAGGCTAGAGTGATAGCAAGGCGCTATCACTCTAGCCTCTTCTGCCGTCAGCCGCGCTGTTTAGGGCGCGGTACGGCCACCATACCAGCTACCCAATCTCCCCCATCAGCCCCACCTGGCCCTGGAGCAGGCTCTCCCACGTCTCGGCCGGCCGCGTCGTCCACCAGCGGTCGCCGCGCACGACGACTTCGGCCGGGCGCGGGCGGCTGTTGTAGTTGGAGGCCAGCGCGTAACCATACGCGCCCGCATCCATGACGGCGAGATAGTCGCCGCACTTGAGGGCGGGCAGACGGCGCTGGCGGCCCACGACATCGCTCGACTCGCAGTTGGGGCCGACCACATCGGCCGTCAGGTCGGGCGTGTCCGCCTGCACGGGCAAGATCGCGTGGTAGGCCTCGTAGAGCGAGGGGCGAATCAGGGCGTTCATGCCCGTATCGAGTACGACACGGGTGATGTCCGCGCCGTGCTTGAGATGGAGCACCTGACCCACCAGGACGCCGGCCGGCGCGACCAGCGAGCGCCCCGGCTCCAGCGCCAGCCGCAGCCCCAGGTCGGCTACGCGAGGCAGCAGCGCGCCCGCGAGGTCGGCCGGGGTCAGGGGATGGTGGGCGGTGGAGGCGTCGGGGTCGTCCCAGCGATGGTAGTCAATGCCCAGGCCACCGCCAATGTCCAGCAGGCGCAGCGGGAAGCCCTGGCGCATCAACCGCCGCGCCAGATCCGCGATCCGGTCCACCGCCTCGACAAACGGCTCCAACTCGGTAATCTGCGACCCAATATGGCTGTGGACGCCGACGGGGTCCAGGCTGGGGAACTCGGCCAGCCGCGCGTAGGCCGCCTCCGCCTCGGCCAGCGCCACACCGAACTGGCTGGACGTCACGCCGGTGGCGATATGGCGGTGGGTATGCGGGTCCACACCAGGGTTGACACGAATGGCGACAGGCGCCCGTCGGCCCAGGCGCGCGGCGATGGCGGCGAGGCGGGGCAGTTCCTCGACGGCGTCGGCGTTGATGGCGAGCACGTCGCCCTGGATGGCCGCCGCGATCTCGGCGGCCGACTTGCCGTTGCCGTTGAAGATGGTCATGGCGCCCGGCACGCCGGCCGCCTGCGCCACGCGCAACTCGCCGCCCGACACGACATCCGCCCCCGC
>CAZFUK010000246.1:0-7671 GCA_964522005.1 uncultured Anaerolineales bacterium
TTCACACGTCTTGGGAGCTGGATAATCCCAGGCACATGCCGTCCCATAGCTAGATGCTCTGCCAGGTGGACCGGCATGGTCGAGCGGTTGTTCGTCACCAGGAGGCAGTTCTCTACTTCTATCCAAACCAGGATGTCAGAATCGGCTGTGCCTTTCGGCGGGGCCTCACCTTCCCCAATCGCGTAGACCTGAAGAGACGGCGCGGCACGTTCGAGATGGGCCTGATTAATCAGCGGAACATTCTCATCCGGCAAAAGACAAGGGATCATACGGCGGAGGGTTCAGGCTGGCTTAGAAGAGCGCGGAGTCGCTGAATGGCGGGTGTCGGATGAGCTTCTTGAGCGGATCGCTGTCGCTCTAACTCATCGTCCACCTGTCGTAAATAAGCATCCACGGCCTCCCGGTTGTGCCAGTAGTAGGTCAACGTCGCATAGACTTGTTCAAGACTAAGCGTCCGATAGCGCGAGGCAATCTGTTCCGGAAAGAGACCTACTTCCAGGTAATCACGCAAAATCGTCTCAATACCGACTCGTGTCCCTTTGAGACGAATATCGTTCGGCCCTAGAAAGTCGAAGTAGTCCTCCAGGTGTAGCATCGCTTCTCCTCTTGAGCGTCAGTCGCTAGTATCTCAATTCAACCCTCTTACGGCCATACTACTGCTTCCCCGTCCACGTAGCGCGTCTTGCGGGTGTCGTTCCAGACCGTGACGCCGCCGGCCCCCCTCACCAGCGCTTGACCGTCGGCCAGAATCAGCCCCGTGTCGCGGTCTATCCCCAGCACCGCCAGCCCCGGGGGCCGCGACTGCCAGGCGGTGTGGAGCATGGCGTCGGGCATCTCGTCAAAGTGGGGAATGATGATGGCCCCAGGCACGCGATTGAAGCCCGGCTGCCAGAGTGGCATGCTGCGCAGGCTGCGGAACTGCGCCCCCCAGATCATCGCCCCCGCGCTACAGCCCGCCACCACGCCCCCGTTGTCCAGCACCGACAGAATCGCCGTCAGAACCGGCGTGCCGATGAGCGTCTGGTGCAGGTAGGCGGGCCGGCCGCCGGAGAGATAGACGAAGTGGGCGGCGCGGATGTGGGCGGCGTAGTCGGCGTTGACCGCGCTGTCGCGGTCAATCACCGGCAGGGCCTCGACCTGGGCGCCCAACCGCGTAAAGTGCTCGACGCCCAGCCGCATCCAGTAGCCGACGCGCTCCGCGCCTTCCTGCCCTGCTGCCGTGGGCAGACAGACCACACGCGCCGGGGACGGCAGCCGGTCCAGCAGCCAGCGGTCCACCCGGTCAATCTTAGGCAGATACTCCCCCGCGCCCACCAGGGCCAACGCGCCTGACATACGCTCCACCTCGCCCACACGTTAGAGTGACAGGAATTGTAGCCGATTTCCCTCCTGGAGATAAACCCGTCTGTGAGGGGGGAGCCGTGCTGCGCCTGACACCGTCGCGCGTCCGCGACTATCTACACTGTCCGCTACGCTATCACCTGCACTACGTCGCCCAGGTCGCGCCCCTGGAGCCTGTCGAGTCGCCCGCCCTGGCCTTCGGGTCGAGCCTGCACGCCGCCCTGAAGACGTACCACCGCCTGGGGCCCACGGCGGCGCGCCGCGTCTCGCCCGCCGCGCTCCTGAGCCAGAACTGGTGGCGCGGGCAGTACGAGGGGCCAGAGCAGGAGGGGAAGTACTTCGCGGAGGGGGTGGCGGTACTGGAGCAGTATCTGCGGCGCGTGGTGCCCACGCAGGGGGAGCGCGTCCAAACGGAGGTGATGCTGACGCAGGACCTCACGCTCAACGGCGAGCGAACCCGCCTGCGCGGTCGGGTGGACCACTTGGCCCACGAGGTGGATGGGAGCGTCCTCGTGCTGGACTACAAGACCTCGGCGCGGGGGCTGGTCCCATCGGAGGATGGGCTGGCAGGCGACCTGCCCACCTTCATCTACTATCTGCTCGGCCAGCGGACGTTTCAGCGCGCCCGCCGCGTCGTGGTGGCCCAGTTGAACCTGCGCACCCTGGAGCGGGTCGAGGTCTCCTATACGCCCTGGCAACAGGCGGAGAACGCCGAGCGGTTGGCGGCGCTGGCCGGCGCGATCCAGGCCGGCCCGTTTGACCCGCACCCCAGCGGAGCGTGCGCGTCCTGCCCCGTGCGGCTGCACTGCCCGGCGTTTGAGGTTTCACGGGGGATTAGAGCCACGCGTTGAGGTCAAAGGCTGGGGCGAAGGGGTTCTCGAAGCGCACGCCTTCAATGGTCGAGCCGGGGTTAAAGTCTTCGCTGAGGACAAGGGAGACCTGGCTCAAGCGAGCCGTGGCCCAGATTTGCGCGTCCCAGAAGTGGAACTGATAATCGCGTACCCCGCGCGCCGCCTCCAGAGGCACAAAGTGAGATAGTTCGGCCACCGTCCAGACCTGGACAAGGTCTTCTAACCGTTGGTAGGCATCCCCAACGCTGAGGGGTGCCTTGATTTTGCGGGTGACAGTGATGAAGAACTCGCCCAGGACTTGCGTGCTAATCACACCGACACCCGCCATGACCAGGGCATCCATGACCTCAACAGCGCGTTTCTGTTTCAACGGCTCAGAGCGATCATAGGCATACACCAGGATATTGGTGTCGACAAAGACCTGGTTAGTCATATAAATCTTCCCGCCGCCATGTTCGCCCGCCTTCCACTGGCCCCAACTCCATCAGGCCCTGGATGTACTCCAGTTCCTTACGCCAGGCCTCTTCATGTTGGCCGTTTTGCCCGGTTCCTGCTGGCTTTAGCCCGATGCGGCTGCGCATGAAGGCGACTTCCTGCGCCCAGAGTTTAGCTCGGTGCTCCGCATCGCCTACCTTGGAAAGGTGGAGGTCAATTGCCTGGCGGATGACCTCGGCCTCTGACACACCGAGTTGCTGGGCCACCCGCTTGAGTTGCGCCTCCTGCTCTGGCTCGATGTAGATTTGCTTCCGAATCATTGATGCCATGCGGTTACCTCCTGGCCTGGATATACATCACATTATACATTACCTTGTGCCCTTGAGAAAGCGAGGGCGGCGCGGAGAACACAGAGTAGGCAATTGTCTCTGTGACCCCCGCGCCGCTCTGGTTTAACCGCTACAGTCGCTAGCCGTGCAGCCGCTTGAGGGCGTCGCGGACGGCGTCACCCATCTCCCACGTCGTCGCCTTGCCGCCCAGGTCGGGCGTACGCACCTGACCCTCGGCGGTGACCGTCTCAATGGCGCGCATAAGCGCCTGGCCCGCCTCGCGCTCGCCCAGGTAGTCCAGCATCATCTCGCCCGCCCAGAAGGTCGCCAGCGGATTGGCGATGCCCTTGCCCGCGATGTCGGGGGCGGAGCCGTGGACCGGCTCGAACATGGCCGGACCGTGGCGCGTGCCAGGGTCGGGGTTGAGGTTGGCGCTGGGCGGCAGGCCCAGGCTGCCCATCAGCGCGCCGCCCAGGTCGGTCAGGATGTCGCCAAACAGGTTGGACCCGACGACCACGTCCAGGGTGTGCGGGTGGGTCACGAAGCGCGCGGCCAGGGCGTCAATGTGCCACTTGTCGGTCTGGATGTCGGGGTACTCGGCCGCGACCTGGGCGTGGACCTCGTCCCACAGCACATACGAGTACTGCTGGGCGTTGGACTTGGTCGCGCTCGTCACCTTCTTGCGGCCCTCGCGCCGCGCCAACTCGAAGGAGTAGCGCATGATGCGCTCGATGGCGTGGCGGGTGAAGACCCCCGTCTGCTGCGCCACTTCCCACGGCCGGCCGCGATGCGTTCGCCCGCCGACCCCGGCGTATTCGCCCTCCGTATTCTCCCGCACGCAGATGATGTTGATGTCCGCCGGCCCTCGGTCGCGCAGCGGCCCCTGGATGCCCGGCAGGAGCCGCGCCGGGCGCAGGTTCACGTAGAGGTCGTAGGTCTGGCGGATGGGCAGCAGCATGCCCCACAGGCTGATGTGGTCGGGGACGGTGGGGAAGCCGACCGCGCCGAGATAGATCGCGTCGAACTCGGTCAAAATCCTCAGCGCGTCCTTCGGCATCATCTCACCGTGCTGGAGGTAGTAGGTGCAACTCCAGCCAAACGGCTGCGTGTCCAGGGTGAAGTCGCCGCGCAATTCGGCCAGCAGGTCGAGGGTCTTCATTCCCTCAGCGATGACGTCGTGGCCGATGCCGTCGCCGGGCAAGAGGGCAATGCGGTAATGGCGCATGCGGGAGGGCTCCTTTCGGTACGCCTGAGGCTCAGGCTTGCACCAGCCCGACGGCTTCCGCCTCCGGCACGTTCTGCGTGAGCGCCGATGGGTGCACCAGCAGTATGGGCAGGTGGCCGTGGTGCAGCACATCGAGGGCGACGCTGCCCAGCAGCGCGCGGCTCACCCCGCTGCACCCGTGGGTCGCCATCACCACCAGGTCGGCGCCCAACTGGTCGCACTGCTGCCGCACGCGGTCGCCGGGCGCGCCCCGGCACACGCACGTCTCGACCTTCAGCCCTTCGGCCTCGAACTGGTCTTGCAGATGGGCCAGATAGCCCTGCGCGTGGCGGCGCTCGCGCTGGTGGATGCGCTCGATGTCGTTGAGCAGTTGCTTGGTGTTGGCATTCCAGATGGACATGTCCACCGGTTCGAGGCACACTTCGGTCAGCACGAGCGTGCCGTCCAGGGCTTTGACCAGCGCCGCCGCGTGGGGGAGGGCCGCCTCGGCGAAGTGGGACCCATCCAGCGGGACGAGGATGCGCGGGTGCGTGGCGGCCCCCAGGTCGGGCACGTCCTTGGCGGCGCGCAGCAAGAGGATGGGTACATGGGAGTGGGTCAGGACGGCCTCGGCGACCGAGCCAAAGACGACGCGGCCCAACCCCGACCGACCGTGCGTGCTCATGATGACCATGTCCACAGGCCGCGTGCGGAGGAAGGAGACAATCGCCTCAGCCGCCGGCTCTGGCGCGACCACGGTATCCACGTGCAGCCCCCGCGCGCGCAGACCGATGGCGATTTCGCCCAGGTAGGTGCGGGCCTCGGCGACATGGACCCCAATGGCTTGCAGCAGGACGATGCGCGCATGCGTCGCCTCCGCCAACTGCGCCGCGACCGCCACGGATCGCTCGGCCAGCTTCGACCCATCCAGGGGAACCAGGAATGTCTGATACATAACGCTTACCTCCTCGTTGAGGCGCGCCGTAGCGCACTAAGAGAGGGACTCCTGGCCCCATTATCCGGCGGGTTGGCCCTCCTGCCCGAAAAGAAACCACGTCTCTGTGTGGAGATTTGACTACGATTGCGCGGCGTGCCGCAGCCAGACCTGCATCCGGCCGGGCGCGCGGTTGGCCCAGGCGTAGTAGGGGATGGCGACGACCTCCACCGTCTCGCCCGTCGCCCTGGCTGCCGGTGAGGGGGTCGTTCGGTACAGCCGCCCGGCCCAGCCCTCGCCCGGTGGGATGCGCTCGGCCGCCACGCGCAGGGCAACCACGCCCCCCAGCCGCGACGGGTCGAACTCGGCCTCCATCGCTCCGTCGGCGGGCAGGACCAGGTCGCGTGGGTCCAGGCCCGGATTGTCGGCCTGCTCGACGCAGTAGAGCAGGGGGCCGCGTGTCAGGGCCACCCGCCCGGCGTCCTCCTCGACATAGGGGTGCGCCTCCAGGCGGCGAGGGACCATCGGCAGGCTGAGGCGCACGCGGTCACCGGGCAACCACGCGCGGCGGACTTCGGCATAGCTGCCGGGCGTCAAGGCGCCCGGCCACGGCCGGCCGTTGACCGTCAGCGCCGCGCCGGCCTCGCACCAAGCGGGTACGCGGAGGAACAGGCTGAATTCCCCTGGTCCCTCCACGCTCATCTCAATCTCGCCGTCCCACGGGTAGGCAGTCGCCTGCGTCAGCCGGACCACGCGGCCGTCGGGGAGCGCGGCCTCGGTCTGGCCGGCCGCGTACAGGTGGACCCACAGGCCCCTGTCGGAGACGCTGGCGAAGAGGCCCGGCAGCATGGCGAGGGTGCGGGCGATGTTGGGCGGGCAGCAGGCCGTCCCGAACCACGGGCGGCGGCGGTGCGTCCCGTCGTCGGCCAGCGGGTTCTGGTAGAAGTAGGTCTGGCCGTCCAGGGACACGCCGGGCAGCACGGCGTTGTAGAGCGTCCACTCCAGCAAGTCGGCGTAGCGGGCGTCGGCGTGGTGGGCGAGCATGCGCCAATTCCACATGACGCTGCCGATGGCCGCGCACGTCTCGGTGTAGGCGCGGGCGTTGGGCAACTCGTACGCGCGGCCCATGGCCTCGCCCTCGTAGCGCGAGCCGGCCCCGCCCGACACGTAGACCTGACGCTGGGTGAAGTGGTCCCACAGGCGGCCCAGGGCAGTGTCCAGCGCCGCTTCCCCCGTCTCCAGCAGCAGGTCGGTGACCCCGCAGTTCAGGTAGAGCGCCCGCACGGCGTGGCCGTCCACGCTGGTCAGGTCGCGCACCGGGCGGTGGTCCTGGTGATACTCGCTGCTCCAGCGGTCATAGGGCCGACCCAACTTGCCATAGCCGCGCACGTCAACAAAGAACTGCGCCAGGTCCAGATAGCGGCGCCGACCCGTGACGCGGTACAGCTCGACCAGCGCCATCTCGACCTCCGGGTGGCCGTCCGCTCCCTCCTGTTTGCCCTCGCCGGCCGGGCCAAAGCGCGCCGCCATGTGGTCGGCCAGCCGCGTGGCGATGTCAAGCAAGTTTGTCTTGCCCGTGGCGCGGTGGTGGGCGACGGCGGCCTGGAACAGGTGCCCCGCGCAATAACCCTCGTGCAGGTCGTAGTTCGTCCAGCGTTGGGGCGCCCGCTCGCCCATGAAGTAGGTGTCCAGGTAGCCGTCGGGCTGCTGCGCCGCGCCGACCTCGGCGATGACCCCGTCCACCAGGCTGTCCAGCGCCGCGTCGGGGGCCGTCGCCAGCGCCCAGCCCGCCGCCTCCAGCCACTTGTAGACATCCGAGTCGTTGAAGAACCGACCCTTGAACTCCCCCTCCATCTTGCCGGCGGCAATGCGGAAGTTGTCCAGGCGCCCCGTCTCTTCACACAGGCGGTACTGCGAGGGCAGGGTGACCTGGTGGTTAGTCTGGCGGCGCGGCGCCCAGAAGGTGTCGGTGAGGCGGACGGCGGTCGTCGGCACGGGCCGCAGCCGGGCGTGCGGGCTACGCGACGTATCAATGATAACTGAGGTAGGCGAGGAGCTATCAGGCATAGGGGGACTCCAATCGAGAGGCCAAAGGCGACAAGAACCTAAGCTAAAGTGTAGTGGCCACGCTGTGTAAACTTGAGGAAGCCCAGGTCGCGCAGGATTTGAAGCTGCTGACGAATCTTCGCCTGAACGTTGTGATTATCAGGATGCAGAGCTGCTAGTTCGGCTTCAAACTGGTAAATCTCGGATAAGGTGAACTCCTGTTTGTTGAGCCTCTTGACGACATGCCACACATCGAGTACCCATCCTCTGAGATTAGCCCCTATTGTGGCGAAGGGACAGATACGCTGAAATTGAGCTCGGACCTCAGGCATTGGCACAATAGTGCCCTTATGTACCAGACGGAGCTTACCATCGGCTGGAATCTGGCTCAGCAGGATAGTGCAGCCTACCCAGCCGGCCCGTCGTGCCCGAGGTCCTAACGGTTTACGCTTTTGAATGGCCGACTCGGCAAAAAAGAAATGGGGTACGAGCAGGATGTCCCTGACATGCCAGTCGGAGCTATAGTGCAGC
>CAZFUK010000247.1:0-7659 GCA_964522005.1 uncultured Anaerolineales bacterium
GGTCGCCATTGACGTGCTCGAACACCCGGAGCGGGGCTTGCTCGTCAACGAGGTTAACTATACCATGGAGTTCCGCAACTCCATCGCGCCGACGGGGGTGGACATCCCCGGCCGCATCGTTGACTACCTGATCGCGGTGGCCGACGGGCGAGCGCGGCAGCCGGCGTAATTTGGGGTAGAGACACGATATACCCCGAGTACGGGGCACCTTATCGCGTCTCTACCTGCAGCGGAGGCTCTATTATGCCCGACACCCCCGGCCCCTTTGGTCCCTGGCCCGTCCTCGAACGCCACGTGCGCTACCAGGGCCGCTTTAGCATTGTGGAGGAACGCCGGCTGACCCCGGACGGCGAAATCCTGTGGACCACCGTGGAAGCCCGCTGGGACGCCGTGGCTGTCCTGCCGCTCTGGGACGACGGCCATGTGACGCTGGTGCGCCAGTACCGCCCGCCTATGGGTCGGGTCATGCTGGAGTTGCCCGGCGGTGGGTTGGTCAAGGGCAGCGATGCCGTCGCCCAGGGGCGCGCCGAGTTGGCCGAGGAGTGTGGCCTGGCCGCCGACGAGGTCCTGCCGCTGACCACGGCCGTCGCCTTTGGCGGCGCGGTGGATGCCCGTGTGCACCTCCTGCTCGCCCGCGGCCTGCGACCGTCGCCAGCGGCGGCCCGCGACCGCCACGAGTTTATCGAGGTGGTGCGGATGCCGTTCGAGGAAGTTCTGCGGCGCGTCGTGGCGGGCGAGCTAGAGGATGTCCCCCTGGTGATTGGGGTGCTGCTCGCCCGCCAGTGCGGCTTCGCCTGAGAGGTCAGGCGGGTTGATAGACCAGCTTGTACGACGTTCGCTGGCTCAGGAACTCGCGGTTGAAGTTGAAGCGCACCGAGGGGGACAACATGACGCCGGGTCCCACGGTGAACTGGCCCTCCAACTCGCTGCCATCCCGAATCTTCGACTTCTCTTCAATCGTGCGCCACTTGGACCGCGCATCGTCGCCCAGGTCCGGCACGTCCAGGACCTCGACCTTGAACGCCAGCTTGCCCGGGCCGAGATTGGTAAGAGTGTAGCTATAGGTGCCGGGGGCCAGAGCCTGCACGAGGTTATCGCCGTAATCGACACCCTTCAACTCGCCTGTAATCGTCATCATCGTCGTCTCCTTGTGACTGTATCGCTTGATAGACTCATTCGACATTCGATAGAGCGTCGTCTCTGACGCTAACACGGCCTACTGGCGTTGGAAGACCAGTTTGTATGCGGTTTTCTGGCTCAGAAACTCACGGTTGAAGTTGAAGCGCACCCGAGGGGTGGGCATGGACAGAAAGGTATGCCCCACCGAAAACTCGCCCTCCAGGACGACGTCGTCCGCCAGCTTCGCCTTCTCCTCCACCGTCGCCCAGTGGGTCATCCCGCCCTCGCCCTTGTCGGGGATCATCAACTCCTCGACCTTAAACGAGAGGTGGCCTGGCCCCAGGTTGGTCAGGGTGTAGGTGTACACCCCAGCCGTCAGGTCACGAATCGAGTTGTCCCCGTAATCCGCGCCCTGCAACTCAGCAGTGATCGTCGTAGACATTTCGCGTACCTCCTTGTTCAAGTGACTGTATTGTCTACAGAGTACCAGCGAGTTATTATACGGTCTTTACCAAATTGTAAAATATGTGTAATAGTCACTTGCATAAAAGAACCCGCTGATGAAGTCATCAGCGGGTTGCGCGGGGAACTATGCTGTTTTACACGGACCTGGTTGGCTATCCTGAGCGTAGCACAGTTGAGGCGGATTGGCAGTGAAGTCGTTCACACTCAGACTGTGAACTAGTTCACACCGCGCTCAACGCTCTGATTATCTGAGCCACTGGGTGATGGCGCCGAAGGTGGACGGCGAGGCCAGCGGGTTGCCGTAGGCGTAGACGTTGAGCGTCTGGCGGTCGTAGACGGGCAGGGTGGCCTGGAGGGCCGCGCTCTCCAGCCCCGCCCCCGCCGGCACCACGGCCACGCGATACTGGCCGACCGGCAGCACCAGGCGCAGGCTGTTGGGGTTGGTCAGGCCCGACGCGATCTTGGTCAATTCGCCCCCGCTCGCCGGCGCGGCCCACAGGTCCACGGCGCCGAAGGCGGCGGTGTGGCGGACATTGATGGTGCCGAAGCCGCGCGGGCCGGTGAACTCAGGCCGCTCGGTGAAGAGGGAGATGGTCGGCGTGCCGTCCGCCTTCAAGTGGGCGATCACCGTGGCGGCGCGCGCGGTGGGCAGCGGGGCGCTGATCTGGAGCACCGGCTGCGACTGGGCAGGGTTGGCGCCGGCGGCGTAGAGGCTCAACTGGCGGCAGCAGCCAATGGGCAGATTGACCGGGCCGACGACCTGGCCGGGCCGGAAGTCCTTGATGGCGAGACTGCCATCCACATAGACATCCACATTCACGCCCGGGATGCCGTGGACCACATAGACACTCAGCGGGCGCGAGGAAGCGTCCTTGGCGGGGCTGTCAGCCAGGGCGAACCCGGCGACGCTGGCGACCAAAAGGAACGCGACGACAAGCGAGAGCAGAACCTTCTTCATCATTGACCTCCGTATTGGGTGTGGGGTAATCTCTCAAGTTCGGGCAGCGTTGTCCCATGCAGTATTGTTGCATCCTTGTAGAGACTTTGTAGAGAGATATATTTACCCCATACGGGAATCAAGACGAAAAACTCCGCCGCTCAACCTCTAGACAGCGGGGGTGAGGGGGAGCAACTCGAAGACACAGGCGAGCGAGGAGACAGGAATTATGCAGCGTGTTTCCATTGTCGGCGCGTCGGGCTATGGGGGCGGCGAATTGCTCCGCCTCCTGCTCGGTCATCCCCAGGTTGAGGTCGCCCAGGTCACGTCGGAGAGCAACGCAGGTAAGCCCGTCCACACGCTCCACCCCAACCTGCGCGGCGTCACCGACCTCAAGTTTGTCTCAGCCCGCGTCCTCGAACCGTGCGACGTGCTGTGCCTGGCCCTGCCCCACGGCGAAGCCTCCCGTCGCATCGAGGAGTTCGCCCGCCTCGCCCCGCGCCTCGTGGACCTGTCCGCCGACTTCCGCCTGCGCGAGCCGGCGGCCTACCAACGCTGGTATGGCGAACCCCACCCCGCGCCGGCCTGGCTGGATCGCTTCGTCTACGGCCTGCCCGAAGTCAGCCGCGAGCGCCTCCGAGGCGCCAGCTATGCCTCCGGCGTTGGCTGCAACGCCACCGCCGCCACGCTGGCGCTGCTGCCCCTGGCCCGCGCCGGCCTGATTGACGCCGCGCGTCCCGTCGTCGTGGACATCAAGGTTGGCTCATCGGAAGGCGGCGCGTCGCCCAGCCTGGCGTCGCACCACCCGGAGCGCAGTGGCGCGGTGCGCTCGTTCGCGCCGACCGGCCACCGCCACACCGCCGAGGTCGAGCAGGCGCTCGGCTTGAGCAACGTCCACCTGTCCATCACGTCGGTCGAACTCGTGCGCGGCGTCCTGGCGACGGCCCATGTCTGGACGCGGCCCGGGATCACCGACCGCGATCTGTGGGCTGTCTACCGCCAGGCGTACCGCGACGAACCCTTTGTGCGGCTGGTCAAGGCGCAGGGCACGGTCTACCGCTACCCGGAGCCGAAGCTGCTGGCGGGTACCAACTGGGCGGACATAGGCTTCGAGGCCGACTCGGCCACCGGGCGCGTCGTGTCCATCGCGGCGATTGACAACCTGGGCAAGGGCGCCGCCGGCTCGGCCCTCCAGTGCCTCAACCTGATGTGCGGCTTCGACGAGCGCGACGGCCTCCGCTTCCCGGGTCTACATCCGGTCTAAAAGCTGTCGGAGATGGGCATCTTCGCTTTCAAGTGAATCACCAAGGACACAAAGGCACAAAGGCACGAAGGGGGGAAAATGTACGAGCCAATTCCAGAGGATGTCGAGCGCATTGGCGCAATTGTGGTAGACGCCGCCGTCAAAGTCCATCGTGAGCTAGGCCCGGGCCTGTTAGAGAAAGTCTACGAACTCTGCTTGTGTCACGAACTGACGCTGCGCGGCTTGAAGTGGCGGAGACAAGTCAAACTCCCCATCGTCTACGAGGGGCTTGTCATCGAGGACGCCTACGAACTTGACATCTTGATTGAGGAGGCAGTCATCACCGAGATCAAGTCAGTGCGAGCCATTGAAGATGTCCATGTCGCCCAATGCCTGACGCACCTGAAGTTCGCCCACAAGCGGCTGGGCTTCGTGCTGAACTTTAACGTGCCCGTCATGCGTCGAGGCATCAAGCGCGTCGTCTTGTAGTTCCGAGCCTTCTCCGCCTTTGTGTCTTGGTGCCTTCGTGTCCTTAGTGATTCAAATGGCGAGTAGAGCCTGTCCTGTTGCTTTCAACCATGAGGGAATTATGTCTAATGCAATCATTGTCGTGAAGGTGGGTGGGGGGGAAGGGGTAAATCTGGACACAGTGTGCGCGGATGTGGCGGCGCTGGTCGCGGCGGGGCAGCCGGTGGTGCTGGTGCACGGCGGCTCCCACCAGACCAACGTGCTGTCCGAGAAGCTCGGCCTCCCGCCGCGCTTCGTCACGTCCGTCTCCGGCCACACCAGCCGCTACACCGACCCCGCCACGCTCGACGTGTTCACCATGGTCTACGCCGGCCTGGTCAACAAGCGCATCGTCGAGCGGCTCCAGCGGCGCGGCTGCAACGCCGTCGGCCTCAGCGGCGCGGACGGCCGCCTGATGACCGGGCCGCGCAAGGACGCCATCAAGATCGTTGACGAGGAAGGGCGGCGGCGCATCCTGCGCGACGACTACACCGGCCGCATTGAGCGGGTCAACGCCGACCTGTTGCGCCTCCTGCTGGACGCGGGCTATACCCCCGTCCTCTGCCCGCCCGCCCTGTCCGATGCGGGCGAAATCATCAACGTGGACGGCGACCGTGCCGCCGCCCAGGTCGCCGCCGCGCTCGGCGCCGATACCCTGGTCATCCTGAGCAACGTGCCCGGCCTGCTCAAGAACTTCCCCGACGAGGCCAGCCTGGTACGGCGTATTCCCCGCGCCCAGATAGACGACTACATGGTCTACGCCGAGGGCCGCTTCAAGAAGAAGATACTCGGCGCGGTCGAAGCGGCGGGCCAGGGTGTGCGCCGCATCGTCATCGCGGACTCACGGGTCGAGCAACCGATTTGCCAGGCCCTGGCGGGAGAAGGAACGGTCATCGAATAAGGGGGTTGTGTGCGTCGCTATAAATTCTACCAACTGGATGTATTTACGACCGAGCCGTTCGGCGGCAACCCGCTCGCCGTCTTTGTGGACGCCGAGGGGCTGACCGACGACGAGATGCAGGCGGTCGCCCGCGAGATGAACCTGAGCGAGACCACCTTCGTCTTGCCCTCCACCGACCCCCAGGCCGCGGTGCGCGTGCGCATCTTCACGCCGGCCTACGAGTTGCCCCTGGCGGGCCACCCGGTCGTCGGGACGCACTGGCTGCTGGCCGAACTGGGCCGCTACCGACTCAGCGAGCCGACGACACGGGTGTGGGGCCAGTTGGGCGTCGGCACCCTGCCGGTGGACCTGAGCGTCGAGGACGGGCAGGTCACGCGGGTGACGATGACCCAGGCGCGGCCCCAGTTTCTCAAGACGGTGGACGATGTGGGGGGGCTGGCCTCGGCGCTTGGGCTGAGCCGCGCGGACCTGACCGTCGCCAGCCTCAAGCCGCAGGTCGTCTCCACCGGCGTGCCGCAGCTAATGGTGCCGGTCGCCTCGCTGGACCCCATGCGCCGCGTGAGCGTGGACCGCGCCGCCCTCCTCCACCAGTTGGAGGCGCTGGACACCCACCTGGCGTTCCTGTTCACCTTCGAGACCGAGTCGCCCGCTGCCCAGGTACACACCCGTAGCTTCCCCGTCGGCATGGGCATCGGCGAGGACGCGGCGACCGGCAGCGCGACAGGTGGGCTAGGCGCCTACCTGGTCCAACACGCCGCCCTCGCGCTCGGTCAGCCGACCACGCGCTTTGTCACCGAGCAAGGCCTGGAAATGGGCCGCCCCAGCACGCTCTACGTCGAAGTCGAGGGCGCGCCGGGGCAGGTGGCGGTTGTCCGCGTGGGCGGCACCGCCGTGACGGTGATGGAGGGCGAACTGCGGTTGCCCTGACGGGTCTAGTCCGGGAAGCCGCCGCCGTGCTTCTCGCTGGGCGTGCCCTTGGGGGGGTCCAATGGCTCCTTCTGGTCGGGCTTGCCGGCCCGTTCCTCAAGCATCTTCTCCTTTTCGGCGGCCCGCTCACGGTTCTGCTGGTACATCTCGCGCGACTTGTCTTGCAGATCGCGCGCCCGCTCGATGGGGATGTTAGGGTTTCGATCAGCCATACTGGCACCTCCTGTGGGATGTAATGGATAATACCGCAGGAGTCGTGCCAGCGGGGAGAAAGGCGAGGTGCGATGTCGGACAAACCGGCTATACTGCAAACGTTTACCAGCGAGGCAGGCGTGCGCTACCAACTGCTGTACGTCGCCACGAGCGCGACCCCCTGGCGCATCGTGATTGACGGGGCGATGGATTCGACCTATGACGACTACGGCGACGCCCTGCGCGCCTGGCAGGCTACCCTACAAGACGCGGAGTGATAAGATGAGGCACAAGATGAGTAATGAGATCAAGAATACACTGACAGCCCATATCGCTGTGTGGGTGTCGAGCGTTATACTCATTGGAGGTAGACAATGGAGTCTATGACCACGGCGGAGATTATGGCGCTGGAAGACGCCCACACCTCGGGCGTCTACTCCAAGCGCCCTGTTGCTATTGTGCGCGGGCAAGGGGCGCGTGTCTGGGACGCCGAGGGCCGCGAGTACATTGACTGCGTCGGCGGCCAAGGCTCGGCCAACGTCGGCCACGCTAACCCGGCCGTGGTTCAGGCGGTCAGCGAACAGGCGGCCCGGCTCATCTCCTGTACCGAGATTTTCTACAACGACCAGCGCGGCCGGCTGGAAGCCCGCCTGGCCGAAATCGCGCCGCCCGGCCTCGACCGCGTCTTCCTCTGCAACTCCGGGGCGGAGAGCATCGAGGCCGCTCTCAAGTTCGCCCGCCTCAGCACTGGCCGCACCGGCATCGTGGCGGCGGTGCGCGGCTTCCACGGCCGCACCATGGGCGCGCTGTCGGCGACGTGGGAAAAGAAGTATCGCGAACCCTTCGCGCCCCTTGTCCCCGGCTTTACCCATGTCCCATACAATGACCTCCGAAAGGCTGAGGCGGCCATCGGCGAGGACACGGCGGCCGTCCTTGTCGAGCCGGTCCAGGGCGAAGGCGGCGTCCGCCCCGCCAGTCCCGACTACCTGCTCGGTCTGGCCGACGTGTGCCGCCAGCGAGGCGCTCTACTCATCCTCGATGAGGTCCAGACCGGTTTCGGGCGCACGGGCAGGGTGTTCGCCTGCGAGCACTCCGGCGTCCAGCCGGACCTCCTGTGCCTATCCAAGTCCATCGCGGGTGGTCTACCGCTGGGCGCGACGCTGCTCGGCCCGCGTGTCGCCCCCCTCAGCCCCCTGACCCACGGCACGACGTTCGGCGGTAACCCCCTCGCGGCAGCCGCCGCGCTGGCGGCCATTGACTTTATCCTGGCCCACGACCTGGCGGGTAACGCCGCCCGGCTGGGCGAGTACGCCCTGGCCCAGTTGCGCGCCCTCGACCTGCCGTCCATTCGAGAGGTGCGCGGGCAGG
>CAZFUK010000248.1:0-2165 GCA_964522005.1 uncultured Anaerolineales bacterium
CCAGCGACAGCCGCTCATGCACCCACTGGGAGCGGACCCACCAGTCCACCTGGAAGCGGTCGGAGGGCAGGCCCCGGTTGAGGCTGTCGCGCATGTCGCCGTAGACGCTGCGCAGATAGACCGTGTTGACCGCGCCGAGTTGGGTCAGATTCAGGTGGGCGTTGACCGTCTCCAGCGGGTCGTAGGTCCAGGTGACCAGGTCGAGGCCCTGGCGGCGGACCTCGCCGCGCTGGGCGCGCTTGAGCAGGTAGCCCAGGCGCAGGCCGCGATACTGGGGCAGCACCCCCAACTGGTGCGAGACGTGCTTGAGGGCGCCATCCCCCGTCGTGCCGAGGAAGCCGAACAGGAAGGCGGCCAGCGTGCCATCCGGCGCGAACGCGCCCAGGACGAGGCCGCCGTTCTTCTGCGCCGTGACCAGCACGTGGATGGGCGTCGCCTCGACGCGGTCAGTCATGGCCCAGGTGACGGCCTGCAACTCCTCAGCGGCATGATACTCGGCGGCTGTGGTCAGCCGCCGAATGTCAAAGCCGGGGGGGAGTTGGGGGAGACGATTGAAGGACACGCCGTTATGCGCTTTCCGGCGCCCTCTGGTCGCGCCAGTACAACCACAGCGACGCCAGGAAGATGAGGGTGATCAGCGTGGCCGAGATGACGCAGTACATGCAGATGGCCTCGATGACGTACAGTTCGAGGTAGGTCAGATAGGCGGAGTAGAGGACACCGCCGAACGCGATGCCCATGACGAGCAGCGGGGCGTAGGTCGCCAGGGGTTCGGGCAGGCGCGGCCCCCAGTAGGACAGGACGAACAGCGTCGCGTACATCAGGACGCCGAGGTAGGCGATGGGGATGCCCAGGAACACCGAGTAGACGCTGGTATTGACGGTCTCGCAATCGCCCAGCCCGGCGCAGAAGGGCTTGGCGTGGGCGATCTTGACATACGACAGGTAGAGCGAGTCGAGGATGCCCAGCACGGCCAGGGTGGGGATGAGCAGGCGCGGCGTCAGCAGGCTCGCCCAGCGCGAAGCCGCCGCCGGCTGGCCCGCCACGACCGCCGCCTGCCCGCCGCCCAACGTGACCATGGCACGGGTTGGTGGGGGGGGCGACAGGTCCAGTCGTCCACCGTCCGAAGGAACGGGTTTGGCCTGGGGTCTGGTCGGCTTGCGCCGCTCACGCTTGCTCATTGCGCTTTCTTCAACTCCTCTTCGATGATCTCTTTCAAGCCCTGCACCGTCGTCTCCAGGACGATCTCGCCGGCCTGGTCGCCGGTCGCCGCCTTGAACGACTTGACGCTTCCGCATAGCGTCTGGTCGTTGCCCGGCGGGTCGCTCACCGCGCCCTTGCTCAGCCGCCGGTTCGTGTCGAGTTCACCGGTCAGGCAGACCTCTTTGCCGGTCTGGAGCTTGGCCTGGTCGGTCAGCGTCACGTTGGGGGCCACGAGCAGGTTACGGTCGGCCTTCTCGTTTTGGTACGGCACGAAGCCTGGCACGCCGCGCTGGTTGACCAGGAGGGTGGGCGTGGAGCGCACGCCGATGCGCCGTCCCTCCTGCAACTCGGCCTGGATGTACTCCTGGTACTTGCGGGTGGTCACGCACTCGCCAAACTGGCTCATGTTCAAGCCAAGCTGCTGGGCGAACTTGTCCAGGTTCTCGCGCTTAAAGTCGCCCGCGTTCTCGTCCTTCGCGTTCTGGAAGAGCAGGTCATGGTACTCCCAGAACTTGCCCTGGTCCTGCGCGCAGCGGGCCGCCTCGGCCGCCGCGATGGACTCGTCGCCCAGGAAGGCGAAGTCAAAATAGATGAAATAGACCAGTCCCTTGCTGATGTAGTCTCGTTCGACCTCACGGGCCGTCTCAAGCGCCAGGCGCCGACAGAACGGTCACTGGAAGTCGGAGAACTCGATAATCGTCACCTTGGCGTCTGGGTTGCCCTTGCCCGCCAACTCTTTAGGCTCGACCAGGGTGGGCTGGGGGTCGGGTGTGCCGCCGGTCGTGGTCGCCTTGGGCGTCCCCGCCGCCGGCCCGGGCGCGGCGGTAGCCGCCGTCTTGGGTGCGGCGGTGGCGGCGGTCTTCGCGCTCGCGCCGCCCGTCGCCGCCGGGGCGGGCGTGGTGGCAGGGCTGGAGGCGCAGGCGGCCAGGAAGAGAACCAGCCCGGCGGCCATCAGGCCACTG
>CAZFUK010000248.1:2265-7636 GCA_964522005.1 uncultured Anaerolineales bacterium
AGCCGCTGCGGTTCTCCTGGCGGGGCTGGTTGTTGAAGATGACGTCGTGCATCTCCCAGAACTTGTTCTGGTCCTTGGCGCAGTACGCCGCGTGAGCGGCGCGGTGCGAGTCGCCCATCGGGTTTGGCTCAGTCGGCGACTTGCGGTCCAGGAACTGGAAGTCGCGGAAGATGAACTTGATCTTGCCCGTCTTGACAAACTCCTCTTCAATGCGCGGCTCGACCGTGGTGGCGAAGGTGCCGCAGTGCGGGCACTGGTAGTCGGAGAAGTCCTCGACCACGACCTTCGCGTCCGGGTTGCCCTTGAAGGCGTAGCCCTCCGGCGTCGAGCCTTGCGGGATGCCCTTCTCGCTGAGGGACACCGGCACCTCCACCTTGCTGGCCGTCGTGGGACGGGTCTGCTGTTGGTTGAGCAGGATAGCCAGGCCGGCGATGGCGGCCACGACGACCAGCGCCAGGGCAATCGTGACGGGCGAGAGGCCGGGCCGCTTGGCCGGCGGCGCGGCCGAACGCGACCGAGACGTGGGGGCTGGGCGCGTCGCGCCGGACGGGCGGGGCGCCGACGAGCGCGACGCCGCGTCGCCGCTAGCGGGCGTCGTTGGGCGCGACGTCACGCGGTTCGAGCGAGGCGTAGGAGAGCCAGGTTGTTTAGCCACGAAAACCTCCATCTGAAAGGTGTTCGGATGAATACCTACCCCCTGGCCCCCTCCCTAGGAGGGAAGGGGGAGTAGGACCAGATAACCTCACCCCTACTCCCCTCCCTAGCAGGGAAGGGGGAGTAGGACGAGGCAACCTCTATCCTACCCCCCTCCCTTACCAGGGGAGGGGCTGGGGGAGGGGTTGTTTCACACAAGCGCGTCAGTGAGTAATTGCACGTCCACCGTCGCCCCGACGGCCAGGTGCGTCACGTCCTCCGGCACAATAAGCAGGCCGTTGGCCCAGACGAGTGACGACAGGATGCCGGACCCCTGGACCGTGACGCCGTAGCCTCGGGTCGTCACCTCGAAACCGTCGCCCGCGCGGCGGACCAAGGCCCGCATGTAGTGGCGGCGGCCGCTGTTCTCAATCTCTTCCATCAGGACCGCCGGCACGACCACGCGCGTCGCGCCCCGTCGGCCCAGCAGCCTGAAGATGGCCGGGCGGGCGAACGCCTCAAACGCCACCGCCGTCGCCACGGGGTTGCCGGGCAGCCCCAGCAGCGGCACGCCCTGGACGTGGCCGAAGGCCAGCGGTTTGCCCGGCTTGATGGCGACCTGCCAGAAGCGCATCTCGCCCTCGCTCGCCAGGACTTCCTTGACCATGTCATAGTCGCCCACCGATACGCCGGCCGAGGTCAGCAACAGGTCCACGCCCTGCGCCAGCCCCGCCTGGAGCTTGGCTCGCAGGTGGTCCGCCTGGTCACGGGCGATGCCCAGGCAGACGGGCACGCCGCCCGCTTCCTGGACCAGCGCCGCCAGCGTGTACTCGTTGCTGTTGCGAATCTTGCCCGGCGCCAGCGGCTCGTCCAGCCCCACCAGTTCGTCGCCGGTGGACAGCACCCCGACGCGCGGGCGGCGGTGGCACAGGACAGTGGCGTAGCCCAACGAGGCCAGCAAGCCCACCACAGCCGGCCGAATCACGGTCCCCGCCCCGACGGCTACCGCGCCGGCCTGGATGTCCTCACCCGCCAGCCGCACATTCTCGCCCAGCGTCGGGGCGGCCAGAAGCAGAACGCTGTCGGCGTCGGTCTGGGTCTGCTCGAAGCGGACAACGGTATCCGCCCCGTCGGGCAGCGGCGCGCCGGTCATGATCCGCACCGCCGTGCCTGGTGTGACCTGTGCGCCCGGTGGGTCGCCCGCCGCCACCTGCCCCACCACCGCCAGCCGCACGGGCCGGCCTCGGCTCGCCGCCTGGGCATCGGCGGCGCGCACGGCGAAGCCGTCCATGGCCGAGTTGGTGAAGGGCGGGATCGCCTGCGACGAGTAGGCGTCCTCGGCCAGGACGCGGCCCAGCGTGTCAAGCAGCGGTACGCGCTCGGCGGGCAGGGGGGCCAGGTCGGCCAGGATCGTATGGAGGGCGTCGGGAACGGTCAGCAGGCTCATAGGCTCCGTGTCAGGTCCCAGGGCATCGGGTCAGGCGAGTCGCGCTAAGTATAGCATGAACCTGAAACGCGCTCCAAACACCAGGACGGCCTTTTGACGCCCCTGGCTGAGATTTAGATTAGAAAGCACAACCGGCCTATGCAGAATACGTGAAATTCGGCCCCCCTGGTTTGGGGGGAGGGTGCCGTGGAAATCCAGTCAGCGGCCCGTCTCGTCGGACGGGTAGTAAGCCTTTCGCCTCACTGGTAGGGGGACGCCGCCCCAGAAGGAACGAGCCGTGACCTATCCCACGCCTGACCCCACTCCCTGGACCCCCGCGTCGGCCAGCCCCCCAGGTCGGTCCCGCCGCGTGACCCGCCTGGTCCACCGCCTGACGCTGGTCACACTGCTCGCGCTGCTGGTCGTCCTGGCCGCGCGGCCGGCCGGCGCCAACCCGGTCGGCCTCACCACCCGCGTCAGCGTCGCCAGCGACGCCACGCAGGGCGACGGCGCGAGCTTCGGCGCGGCGGTATCCGCCGACGGCCGTTATGTCGCCTTCGGCTCGGAGGCCAATAACCTGGTCCCCAACGACACCAACCCCTTCGCGGACATCTTCGTCTACGACCGCCAGACCTTCCGCCTGGAACGGGTCAGCGTCGCCCTCGATGGCGGCTCGCCCAACGCGCCCGCCGAAGGCCCGGCCATCTCGGCCGATGGCCGCTTCGTGGCGTTCTACTCCGCCGCCAGCAACCTCGTCGCCGGCGACACCAATGGCGCCTACGATGTCTTTGTCCGCGACCGCCAACTCGGCACCACGACGCGGGTCAGCGTCGCCTCGGACGGGACCCAGGCCAACGGGCCGAGCGCGGGTGGGCGGGACGGCGGTCGCATCGCCCTGTCGGCCGATGGCCGTTATGTCGCCTTCGCCTCGGCGGCCACCAATCTCGTCACGGGCGACACCAACGCCGCCTGGGATGTCTTTGTCCACGACCGTCAAACGGGCCTCACCATGCGGGCCAGCGTTGGCTCGGACGGAGCGCAGGGCAACGCCGACAGCGGCTCACCCAGCCTGTCGGCCGACGGTCGGCGCGTGGCCTTCGAATCGCTGGCGAGCAACCTCGTCGCCAACGATTTCAACGGGACGCAGGATGTCTTTGTGCGCGATCTGGCGGCGAACACGACCCGCCGCGTCAGTGTCGCTTCAGACGGGACCGAAGCCGATGGGCCGAGCGGTCAGGCGGTCCTGGCGGGCGGGGGGCAGTGGGTCGCCTTTGCCTCCGACGCGACGAACCTGGTTCCCCTCGACACCAACCAGGTCACTGACGTCTTCCTGCATGACCTGACTGGGGGCCAGACCGCACGGGTCAGCGTGGCGAACGATGGGCAGGAAGGCAACGGCGCGAGTTACGAGCCAGGCGTCTCAGCCGACGGGCAACTGGTGGCCTTCACCTCCGAGGCGAGCAACCTTGTCGCCCTGGACACCAACGGCGTCCCCGACGTCTTCTGGCGCGACCGTCCCCTGGGCATCACGGTGCGGGCCAGCATCGCCAGCGAGGGGACCCAGAGCGACGCGCCGAGTGGCGGCCCCAGCGTCTCGGCGGATGGCCGCTTCATCGGGTTCGACTCGTTTGCCCGCACCCTGGTCGCGGGTGACACCAACTCGTGCGGCTTCTACCAGGCGGGCCAGTGTCCCGACGTCTTCGTGCGCGAGCGCCCGGCCAGCCAGGGTGAGCGCGTCCAGGGCACAGTCCGTCTCCAGGGCCGGACAGCGCACGGCGGCACTACCCTGCTCCTGGTCGGCCCGACGACCACGTCCACCGTAACGGGCAGCGACGGCTCGTTCTCGTTCAGCAACATCCTGACGGGCGAGTACGTCCTGACCGCCCAACGCCAGGGCTGGCTGTGCAGCCAGCTGCCCATCGGCCTGGGTGTCGGGCAGACCCTCAGCGTGCCGCCCGCGCTGCTGTGGGGCGGCGACGTTGACGGCAACGGCGTGGTCAACATCTTCGACCTGGTGTTCGTCGCCGGTAGCTACGGCCTGCCGGCGACGGCGGAGCCGCGAGCCGACCTCAACGGCGACGGCGAGATTGGGCTGAGTGACCTCGTCCTGGTCGGCTACAACTTCGGCAACCAGTGTCCTCAGCCGTGGGGAACGCCTGCCGCCAACGCCAGGCCCTCGGCTGCGGTCGCCGGTAAAGCCCCCGTTGCCCGCCCCCGCGTGACGCTGACGCCCGGCCCAACGCGGCCCGACGGGCTGCGCGTGGTGGAGGTCTGGGCCGAGGGGCTGGCTGACGTCCACGGCCTTGACCTGGCAATCCACGCCGAGGCGAGCCGGGCCGTATTCGCCGGCGACATGGCTTTCACTCTCGACCCTGGCCTGAGCGACCGGCTGTTCCTCGTCCCGACCGGCGGCGCTGCCACGACGGCGCGGCTCGTGGGGGTTGTCCTGGGGCCGACGGCCCTACCCGGCCGCGTCCATCTGGGGACGCTGACGGTGCGCGGCGACCCGACTGGCCTGGGCGTGAGCCGCGCCGTGTGGCTGGGAGCGGACGGCCAACCCCTGAAGTAGGGTAGGGAACGAGTTCGGGGCCGACCTGGCGGTCGGCCCCGTTCTAATGCGGCGTGGTCCCGGTCCACCGGCTGATGTCCGCTATACCAGCGCCTCGGCCAGCTCGTCGAGGCGCTCGTAGCCCTCGCGCATGCCGTGCTCCATGCCTGACTGGACGGCCCCATCCCGCGCTTCCGGCGTCGGGTAGAGCATCGAGAGCGTCATGAGGGTCTGGCCGTCGCGCTCTTCGAGCGTCATGGTGTTGACGGCCGGCTCCATGTCCGGATACTCCTCCATCTCATACACCTCGGTCGTCACCAACCGCGTGTACGGCACGACCTCGCGGTACTCGCCGTGGAACGCGAACTCGAAGCCGTCGGGGTTGCGGTAGACGAAGCGGTAGGCGCCGCCCTCGCGGAAGTCGTTGTCGCAGCGGGCCAGCGTGGTCGTGGCCGGCCCAATCCAGCGCCGTAGGTGCTCGCACTGCGTGTGGGCCTCGAAGATGAGACGGGCGGGCGCATCGAAGACGCGCGTCACCAGGATTTCACGCTCGGAGGGCAGGGTCAGGGTCATGGGGTGGCTAGTCTTGGTCGTCACGGTGTTGCTCCTTGGCCTGTAGTTCAGCGAGATAGTCGTCCAGTCGGTTGTACTGCTCTTCCCACACATGGCGATACGAAGATACCCAGGTCTCCAGTTGCTTGAGCGTCTCGGGTCGCAGGGCATAGATGCGGCGTTGGGCAATCGGGTGCACCTCGACCACCCCG
>CAZFUK010000249.1:0-7617 GCA_964522005.1 uncultured Anaerolineales bacterium
CAGTCCATTAGCGCCAGCCTCGACCTGGAAAGCATTCTCGGCAGCACGGCCCGTTACGCCGCCGAACTGCTCGCCGCGCCCATCGCCGGGCTGATCGTCCTGGACCAGGCCATCTCGACGGCGCCGTGCGCCCACTACGGGCCGGGGGCCTATGCGTCCCTCTGGGCCGACTGCCAGCGGGTGATTCAGCAGGCGGGCTGGCTGGACCACCTGGCGACGGCCGAGGTCATCTCCCTGGTCAATACGGCGACGGAGAAGACGGCGGGCGAGTGGTTCCGCGAGAAGGGCATCGTCTCGCTCCTGCTGGCCCCGCTCGTCGCCGAGGGGCGGCTGGTCGCCATGCTGGGCGTCGCCTATACCGATAGCCCACACCGCTTCTCCAAGCCGGAGATTGACCTGGTGCGCCAGTTCGCGCAGCAGACCGTCATCGCCGTCGCCAACGCCGACCAGTTCCGCCGCCAGCGCCGCCGCGCCGACCAGATGCGCTCGCTGGCCGAGGTCTCGGCCGCCCTGTCCTCGACGCTCGACCTGGACCGGGTACTCAAGATTATCCTCGACCAGCTTGGCGCGGTGGTTGAGTTCGATGCGGCGGCCATCGAGCAGATTCAGGACAACCACCTGATTGTGATCGCGGACTCGGGCGCCGGGCCGGCCGGCTCCGCGCCCCTGCGCATTAACCTGCGCGACAACTACCTGGCGCGGCAAGTCCTGGAGGAACGGCGGCCCATCGTCCTGGGCGATGCCCACCGCCACCCCGACTTTATCCGCACCGACCGCCGCGTACGGTCCTGGATTGGCGCACCGCTGCTGGTGGGTGACCAGGCCATTGGCCTGCTCGTCGTGGACAGCTACCAGCCCGACCGCTACAACGAGGAGGACGGCGCGGTTGTGGCCCAGTTCGCCCGCCAGGCCGCACTGGCAATTGAGCGCGCCCAACTCTTCGCCGCCGAACGCGCCGGCCGCCGCCAGGCCGCCCTGCTGCTCCAGATGACCCGCGCCGTCAGCGCCTCGTTGGACCTCGACGAGGTCCTCAACCGCGCCGCGCGCGACATCGCCGCCGCCGCCAACGTCATCCACTGCGGCGTCTACCTGGTGGACCCGCACCGACCGCGCCTGGTGCTACGCGGCAGCGCCGGTCGCGCCCCGCGCGCGACCCTGGTGCGCCCGGCCCTCCTCCAGTCGTTGACCTCGCTGGGCGAAGCCATCATCCTGGACCCGGTGAGCGATGGCCGCATCGAACGTAGCGTCGCCAGGCCGATGGGGCTGGTCTCGCTGCTGGCCGTGCCCTTTATCCACCGCGACCGCCTGGTCGGCGTGGCGCTTGCCGCCGCCTATGACCGCCCCGCCACCTTTGAGAAGGAACACCTCGACCTGGCGCAGGGTATCGCCACGTCGGCCGCCGTCGCCATCGAGAACGCCCGCCTCTACCAGGAGCAGGAGCGGCGGGTCAACCAGTTGGCCGCCCTCAACGAGATCGGCCAGGCGGCCGCCGCGCTGCTGCGCCAGGACCAGATTATCGAGCTAGTCTACCAGCAGACGGCGCGGGTTCTCAACACCGAGAACTTCTACATCGCCCTGCTGGACGAGGCGCGCGATGAGCTATACTTCGGCGTGGACCTGGGCGAGGACCACGGCGTGGGCGAGCAGAGCAGCCGACTCCGGCGGGGCGAGGGGTTGACCTGGCATGTCGTCGCCAGCCGCCAGCCGCTCTATGTCCGTAGCGGGTACGACGAAGCCTGCGAGCGGCTCGGCTTGCGACCGGTGGGCAAGGCGTCGCGGAGCTGGCTGGGCGTACCCCTACTGGCCGGCGGGCGCGCGTTCGGCGCGATGGTGGTTCAGGACTACGAGCGCGACGAAGCCTACTCAGACGAGGACATTGCCGTCCTCACGACCATCGCCAACCAGGCGGCCATCGCCCTGGAAAACGCCCGCCTGTTCGGTGAGGTCCAGCAGCGTGTCCAGCAACTCATCGGCATCACCTCGGTGGGGGCGGCCATCGTGGAGGAGCGCGATGTAGACCGCGTGTTGTCCATTGTGGCCGACCACGTGCGCGGGCTGACCGACGCCGAGCATGTCCTGATTTCGCTGCTGAGCGAGGACGGCCACGCCCTCGACGTGCGTATGGCCGTAGGGCCGCGCGCGGCCGAGATGTACGAGATGCAGATACCGGTCGAAGGTTCGCTGGCCGCGCAGGCGCTCAGCACCCGCCAGCCCCAATTCAGCCCCAACGCGGTGGACGACCCTCGGGTCCACGCGCCCAACCTGGTACGCTCGGGAGCGCGCAACCTGCTGATTGTGCCCCTGGTGACCCAGGAGCGGGTGCTGGGGGTAATTACGGCGATCAACAAGCGCGGCGGGCCGTTCGGGCAAGACGACATGGAGACGGTGCAGGTCATGTCGAACCTGGCCGCCGTCGCCTTCGAGAACGCGCGGCTCTACAACCTGACGCGGCAGCGTTCGCTGGAACTCAACGCGCTCAATGAGATCGGCCAGCGCATCTCGCGCTCGCTGTCGCTGGACACCGTACTCGAAGCCATCGTCACGGCGGCCGTCCAACTCCTGGACGCCGAGAAGAGCGTGCTGTTCCTGCTGGAGGATGAACGCCTCGCCGCGCGCGCCAGCTTTGGGTTGGACGACGAGGGGGGGCAGGTGCGCTTCGAGGCACGCGATAGCACGGCGGGCTATGTCGCCCGCACCGGCTTCCCGGTCATCATCCACGATGTGGCGCAGGATGGCCGCGTCGTGCGCGACATGGGCAACGTGGAGGGCATCCGCTCGCTGGTCGAGGTTCCCATCCGCATGGGTGAGTTGGTGGCAGGTGTGCTGGTCGTGGGCGCCAGCCGGCCCCACGCCTTTGGCGACAGCCACGCCGAGTTACTCGGCGCGCTGGCCGACCAGGCCGCCATCGCCATCGAGAACGCCCGCCTGTACGCCGAGGCGCGGCAGTTAGCGGTACTCGAAGAGCGCAACCGCATGGCGCGTGAAATCCACGATGGCCTGGCCCAGGGCTTTACCGGCATCGTCCACCAGCTCAACGCCGCCGAGTTGGCGCTGATGCAGCAGGAGATGACCGAGACGATGGACTGGCTGGACCGGGCGCGGACGCAGGCCCGCACCAGCTTGGCCGACGCGCGGCGCTCGGTATGGCAGCTGCGCCCGCCGGACCTGGAGCGAAACGCCCTGCCCGACGCCATCCGCGAGGCGATGGAGCGCATCCTGGCGGCCAGCCCGACCGAAGCCCAATTCGAGCTACTGGGCGAGCCGCGCCCCCTGGCCGCTAAGACCGAGATCGAACTGCTCCGTATCGCCCAGGAGTCGTTCAGCAACGTCTCGAAGTACGCCCAGGCCGAGCACGTCTGGACCGCACTCGTCTACGGCCTGGACACGGTCACCCTGAGCATCCAGGACGACGGCGTCGGCTTTGACCCCTCGGTGCCGCCCACGTCGCGCTTTGTCGGCGGCGGCTTTGGCCTGACTAGCATGCGCGAGCGCGCCCAACTCATCGGCGCCAAGTTTAAGCTGAACAGCGCGCCCAGCCACGGAACGTCCATCTCGGTCAGCGTGCCGGTGGCGGGCGAACGGTAGACGTTCAACCCCTCCCCGGCCCCCCTGGCAACGGAGGGGTGTACAGTTGACAGGACGCCGGGCTTCATACAGAATAAGACCCTAAGGGTCTGTGACCACACCCCACCAGGAGGCCGCATGGCGAAAATCCGCATCATGATTGTTGACGACCACCCCATTGTGCGCGAGGGCCTGGTGGCCGTCCTCCGCCGCGATGAGGATTTCGAGATTGTGGGCGAGGCCCCCGACGGCCGCGCCGCCGTCAAACGCGCGCTCAGTCTCAAGCCCGACCTGATTCTCATGGACCTCCGTATGCCTGAGATGAGCGGGGTCGAGGCGATGCAGAAGATTCGCGCCGCGGACCCCAGCATCAAGTTCCTGGTGCTGACCACCTACGACACCGACGAGCACATCGTTGGGGCGTTGGAGGCGGGGGCGAGCGGCTATCTGCTCAAGGACGCCCCGCGCGACGACCTGTTCAACGCTATCCGCACCGTGGCGCGGGGCGAGGCCTTGCTCCAGCCGCGTGTCGCCGCCCGCCTCATCCAGCACATGACCGGGCAGCAGGCCAAGGCCCAGGCCAACGCGGGCGAGGAGGAGCTATCGCCGCGCGAGATCGAGGTCCTCCAGTTGGTGGCGCGCGGTCAGGCGAACAAAGAAATCGCGGCTCAATTGACCATTACCGAGGCCACGGTCAAGACCCACCTGGCCCATATCTTTCAGAAGCTGGCGGTGAACGATCGCACTGAGGCTGTCACGGCCGCCTTGCAGCGGGGTATCATCCGTTTGTAGGCGGGGAATCATCCACACCCCTGATGCATCGCCCGGCCCCTTATGGTATCCTGGGAGGGAACATGACATTACGTGGGAGACAACCGAAAGTGCAGTCCATTCGTGTGTTAGTCGTAGACGATAATTCGATTGTGCGGGATGCCCTGTGCCGCATTATTCAACGCTCGGCGGACCTGGAACTGGTGGGGGCGGCGGCGGACGGCCTGGAAGCGGTCGAGAAGGCTGCTTCGCTCGCGCCAGACGTGGTGGTGATGGATGTGAACATGCCCCGCCTGGACGGCCTGGGCGCGGCGCGCCAGATTTCCCAGCGGCACCCGGCCAGCCATGTGCTGATGCTGACCATGTACCCTGAGATGGCCCGCGCGGCCCGCGAGGCCGGCGCGAGTGATACTATCCTCAAGGACTGTTCCCCCAGCGAGTTGGTGACGGCGATTCGGCAATTGGCCCCCAAACAGGCCGCGCTCTAGTGGGGGTCACTGACGATGCTCAAACGACTCCAGGCGTGGTGGCAGGGCCTCATCTCCAATGAGCGGGGGCAGTTTGACCGGCTGCTGGCGAAAACGGGCGGCGACCCCCAGGTCGCGGAACGGCTCATCGCCTTCGAGCGCAAGCGCGCCCCGCAGGCGACACGGGCCGAACTCATCCGCCGCGCCATCGAGCGACTGGAGTTGGACCGACGGTAGGGATTAACGATTGACGATTGACGATTGATGATTGATGATTGGTTGGCAGAATAAACAGGATGGTTCACCGGCTGGATAGAGGTGGACCATTCTGTTCATTCTGCCAATTCTGTTAATTCTGTCTAAACTGTTCTGTCTGAACGGCCGCGACGGGGCGGCGTTTGACTCCAGGCGCGGGGCGGGCGATAATGTGGGAATGGGGCTAGACGCGGGCGAGCAGGACGCCGTCGGCGCAGCGGAGCGGGACCAGGTTCGCCGCATCGCGGGGCGTCTCAGCGAGGGGGTCAACTTGCTCATTGAGGCGATAGGCGACGGCCTCCTGGACCACGACCTGTCCGTCGCCCGTGTCGAAGACAATCGGCTGGCCCCACTCGGCTACCCCCCGCACGAAGTTGTAGGCGCGGCGCGCCGACCACTGCGGCGTGATGACAAAGTCCTGGGGACCGGGGACGGGAGCCGACGAAGCCTGAGCCTCGTCCTGCGGCTGAAGCGCCAGCCTTCCATCGCGACCGGCGCGCAAGACGCTTAACAGGAGGTGGCCGCCGACTTCGGCGCAACGACGCTGCGCGGCGGCGTAGCCGATGCCGTCGGGCAGGTGGACAGGGGCCTGGGCGGCGATGGGGCCGGTATCAGCGGCCGCGTCCATACGGTGGACCGTGACGCCCGCCCGGTCTAGGCCGTCATGGAAAGTCCAGAACAGCGGCTCCGGGCCGCGATACTGGGGGAGGCGCGAGGGGTGGACGTTGAAGGCTCCGCCCGGCGCGAGAGCCAGGAGCGCGGGGGGCAGCAGACGCGGGAAGCAGGCGACGGCCAGGGCATCGGGTTGAAGGGCGGCCAACTCTGCCAGCGTCTCGGCCCGCTTGAGCCGCCGGACCTCGAACACGGGCACACCCGCGTCCCAGGCCAGCCCGACCACCGTCTTTTCGGGCAGCGTCATCAGGAGCGGCAGGTCGCTGGCGAGCCGACGGGGCGGCGTCAGGCGGCGGATGCTGGGAGCGCCGCGTTCGGCCCGCCCGGCCGGCGCGGGAACCACGACACCGCACACGGTCAATTCTGAGTCGAGCAAGTGGAGCAGAGGCGGGCGCGAAAACACGCCCTCCATGCCAAAGAACAGGCTACGCATGCGCGTCAGGCCCACCTGGGCCAAGAGAGGTCAGCCATGCTGAAACGTTTCTTCAATCGAGGCAAAGGTCAAAGCGAGGATGACGAGAGCGCGAAGGGGCAGGGGCAGCCGCCCCAGGAGACGCCCGCCGAGCCGACGCCTCCAACCCCACCGGTCGAACCCGCGCCGCTCGCACCGGCCGCACCTCCCCCCAGCCCTGCCGCAGAGGGAGAGGGCGTCGAGGAAGCGAGCGGGCCGCGCATGGTCTACTGCGTCAAGCTGAAGCAGACCCTGCCGGGCCTGGAGCGGCCGCCCTTCGCCGGTGAACTCGGCCAGCGCATCTACGACCACATCTCGGCGGCGGCCTGGGACATGTGGAAGCGGCAGGCCGTCATGCTGGTCAACCACTACGGCCTCATCGGCGTGGACCCGGACGCCCGCAAGTGGCTCAACGAGCAGATGGAGGCGTACCTGTTCGAGGACGACGAGCCGATTCCGGAGGGCTGGCTGCCGGAAGACCAGGCCGGCAGCGCCAAGGGCGCGCCCAATGCGAAAGGCGCGCCGTCGGCCAAGGGCGCCCCGGCCACCCGCTCCAAGTGACGGAGGACGGAGGACGGACGTGCATAGACGGAGGACCGAGGACGGGGGACGAACGACTTATGCGTTCTAGGCTCTTTACTCCGTCTTCCGTTTTCCGTCCTCCGTTTTTCGTCTTCCGTCTTCGGTCCTCCGTCCTCCGTCGTCACTACTCCCCCATCGCCCGCGCCACAATCTGGTAGCCTGCCCGCAGCCGCGTCTCGATCTCGCGCCAGTCGGCGGCCACGTCCGTCGAACGATGGCCCGTGATGCGGTCCACGGCCTGCGCTGCCGCCGTCCGCTCGACGCCTGACTCCCGCGCCGCGTCGGCGGGGATGTCGAACAGGTAGGCGTGCAGGTCGGCCAGGCTATCCACCAGCGGGGCCGGGTTGTCGGGCTGGGCGGCCACCTGGCGGTGGACGATCCAGTAGCGCATCTCGGCCTCGGCCGCCTTAGCCGGGTCGTAGCGCAGGCCCCGCGCCCTGGCGATGACGCCGTAGTACCTGGCGAGGTACGCCTGGGCCAGCGGGGGGTTGTTGTTCGCGCCTGCGAAGGCCATCTGCGCCCGCGTCGAGTAGTACGACGCGAGCAGCGTATCGAGCCAATTCAGCCCGAATACATCGTGGTTCAACTCCAGCATCAGCCCCACCGCGCGCAGCCAGTCGCGGTCGTAGTACGACCGCCAGCCCTCGGTCTCGATGTAGGCCATGCGGGCCGGGTCAAAGGTGAGCCGACCCTGCGCCGCCGTGGACGGCCACCACGCCACCACCCCCACCAGGCCCAGCACAAACCCAATGATCAGCGCCATGAGAGTCCCTCTCGCTACTGGCCGCGCCAGCGGCACGCTTGCTGCCCGCATCCCACGCTCCTTTAACCCAGCCTGAGAATCTGACAGAATTA
>CAZFUK010000250.1:0-7602 GCA_964522005.1 uncultured Anaerolineales bacterium
CCCGGTCGCGGAGGAGCCGGCCTTCGAACCCGTGCGTGAAGCGGCCTCCGCGCCGACAGTGGAGCAGGCGGCCCCGGCCTCTCAGCCGGCTCCCGCCTCGCCCGCCATCGAGAAGCTGGCGGCTGACACGGTGCGCGAGATTCTGGTCCACATGGGCTACCGTGCCTCGGTCACGTCGCGCCAGTCGCCGGCTGAGGCGGGCGACGACGGCCCGGCGTACCTGGTGGACGTGCGCGGCGCGGATATGAACGCGCTGATTGGCCGGCGCGGCGAGCCGCTGGATGCCCTCCAGTACTTGACGCGGCTCATCATCCAGCACAAGACCGGCCACTGGGCTAGCATCGTGGTAGATATCGAGGGCTACCGCGAGAAGCGCGCCCACGCCCTGCGCAACATGGCGCAGCAGATGGCGGACCGGGTGAAGCGCGATGGCCGCTCCATCGCCCTCGAACCCATGCCGCCCTACGAGCGCCGCATTGTCCACCTGACGCTGCGCGACCACCCCGCCGTCATGACCGTCAGTGTCGGCGAAGGCGACGCCCGTAAAGTCACCATCCGCCCTAAGAAGTAAGAAGGCGGTAGGCAGAAGGCAGAAAGCGGCTCGATCAAACCTTACTGCCTACTGCCTACTGCCGACTGCCTACTCCCATGACACCTCCCGACTTCGTCGTCATCGGCCACGTCACCAAAGACATCACCCCCACCGGCTACACTATCGGCGGGACGGCGACCTACGCCGCCGCCACGGTGCGGCGGCTCGGCCTGCGCACCGCCATTGTCACCAGCGCGGCGGCCGACCTCGACCTGTCGCCCCTGACGGGCATCGAGGTTCACCGCGTCCCGTCGGAGACGACGACGACCTTCGAAAACATCTACCACGGCTGGCGGCGCACCCAGTACCTGCGGGCGGTCGCCGCGCCGCTCGACTGCGACGCCATCCCCGACCTCTGGGAGACCAGCCCCATCGTCCTCCTCGGCCCGCTGGCGCAGGAAGTCGCGCCCGACATCGTGGACTGCTTCCCCCACGCCCTGGTGGGCATCACGCCTCAGGGCTGGATGCGCGCCTGGGGCGAAGATGGCCGCGTTCACCCGACGCCGTGGACCAGCGCCGCGCAGGTCATGCGCCGCGCCGACGTGCTGGTGTTCAGCGAGGAAGATGTCGGCGGCGACGAGGCGGTCATCGAGGGCTTTGGCCGACTGGCGCGGCTGATGGTGGTCACGCGCGGTCCGAGTGGGGCCGATGTGTTCCAGAACGGGCAGGTCACCCACTTCCCCGCCTTTGAGGGGCGCGAGGTAGACCCCACGGGCGCGGGCGATGTCTTCGCCGCCGCGTTCCTGGTCCGCCTGCGCGAGACCGGCGACCCGTTCCAGGCCGCGACGTTCGCCAACGCCACCTCCTCCTTCGCCATCGAAGGCCCTGGCATCTCGACCTTGCCGACGCGCGAGCAAGTCCTGGCGCGCATCGCCGCCGGTCCGGTCAAAGCCTGACATGGCGCGCGTCTACGCGTTCGCCAACCAGAAGGGCGGCGTCGGCAAGACGACCAGCGCCGTCAACCTGGCCGACGCCCTGGCGATGCGCCGCCAGCGCACGCTGCTGATTGACCTGGACCCCCAGGCCAACGCGACCAGTTCCCTCGGCTTCGACAAGCAAAAGGTTCCGGCGTCGCTCTACGATGTCCTGCTGCACGACACGCCCCTGCGCGACATCGTCCAGCTTACCGACCGCGTCCACCTCGACCTGGCGCCCTCGTCGCCCACCCTGGCGAGCGCGGAGGTCGAACTCGTGCCGCAGATTGGCCGTGAGTACCGCCTGCGCGAAGCCCTGGCCCCAGCGCGCGACGGCTACGATTACATCCTGATTGACTGCCCGCCCAGCCTGGGCCTGCTGACGGTCAACGCCCTGGCGGCGGCCGACGGCGTGGTCATCCCCGTCCAGTGCGAGTACCTGCCGCTGGAAGGGCTGGCGATGCTCATGCAGACCATTGACCTGGCGAAGCGCCGCCTGAACCCCGGCCTGACTGTCCACGGCGTGGTGATGACCATGTACGACGGGCGGACCAACCTGGCGCAGCAGGTGGTGGCCGAGGTGCGCCAGCACTTCGGCCAGCAGCTTTTCTCGACCATCATCCCGCGCAACATTCGGCTGAGCGAAGCACCCAGCTTTGGCCGCACCATCTTCCAGTACGCGCCCGCCTCGCCCGGCGGCGCGGCCTACAGCCACCTGGCCGACGAACTCCTGGCCCGCGACGGCGTGGCCCAACCGACTACCCCCGTTGCCTCGTAAGAGTTTCCTTCTACCCCAAACCTTGCTATAATACCCGTACTCTCGACCGGCTGGACACCTCCGTGGACGTTGTCATCTCGATCAATGGTGTTCCCATTCGCCTCACCGACGAACGGTGGGAGCATATCGTAGATAGCCATGATTACCTTGACGGCTATTATGACGCCATCCTCAACGCAGTTGAGGAGCCTGAACTCGTGTTACCGGGGCAAGGTGGCTCGCTGATTGCTTGTCGCGCCTATGGCCCTCAGCGTTATCTGCTGGTCGTTTATCGTGAAGTGGGCCACGACGATGGTTTCATCATCACAGCGTTTATCACCGGCCGGGTTGACTACAGGAAGGCAGTATGGAGAAGATACTAGAAACAGACGTGATTACAGTGGTGGCGCAGGCGATTCCCCACCTTCTCCGCCTCCCTAGCCATCAGTTGTACGTGGACTACGATCAGGAAGCCGACGTGCTATACATCAGTTTCGCGCGCCCACAACAGGCCACGGATAGCCAGATGACAGATGACGGTTATGTACTCCACTACCGCGACGATAAAGTGGTAGGCATTACCGTCCTTGAAGCTTCGACGCGGCCCTAGCCAGAGGTGATAACTACGCCGATGGGACGCTTAGGACGGGGCTTAGGCTCACTCATTCCCGGCGCCGATGAGGCCCCCGCGCGCTCGGGCGTCGTCGAGGCGTCGCTGGACCAGATCACGCGCAACCCCTACCAGCCGCGCCACGCCTTCGACCCGGCCGCCCTGGACGAGTTGGCCCAGTCCATCCGGACGCACGGCCTGATTCAGCCCCTCATTGTCACCCGGCAGGGCGGCGGCTATCAGCTCATCGCCGGCGAGCGGCGATGGCAGGCGGCGCGGTTGGCCGGCCTCAAGACAGTGCCGGTTATCGTCAAGGAGGCGACCGACCAGGCGCGGCTCGAACTGGCGCTGGTCGAGAACGTGCAGCGCGCCGACCTCAATGTGCTGGAAGAGGCCGAAGCCTACCGCCAGCTCCATGAGGACTTCGGCCTGAGCCACGAGCAGATCGCCCAGCGCGTCGGCAAAGGGCGGGTCGTCGTCACCAACACCATCCGCCTGCTGAAGCTGGAGCCGACGCTGCGCCAGGCGGTGGCCGAGGGCCGGCTGAGCGCGAACCACGGCCGCGCCCTGCTGCCGCTGCCGCCCGACCTCCAACGGCTCGCCCTGAAGACCGTCGAGGAGCGGGGGCTGACCGCCCGCCAGACCGAGGCCCTGGCCCGCGCGCTGTTGGAGCAGGGGGCCGACGCGGTGAAAACGGCGCCCAAAGCGCGCCCGGTGGCCGCCGAGACGGCCCAGTTGCAGGACCACTTCCGCCGCGCCCTAAACACCAAGGTGGACCTGGTGCGCGGCAAGAAGGGCGGCAAGCTCACCATCCACTTCTATTCGGACGAGGAACTCCAGACACTCTACGACCGGCTGATCCCGGAGGAATAGGGCCTTCCCTCCCTTCCCCCCTGCTTAGCCATTCCTATCCTTCCTACGAGTAACGCATGTCCGCCACGCCTCCCATCTGCGACTACGAGGGTAGCCCCTACCGCACCGCCTTCTGGAACGAAGAGCGCCGCTACGAGGATCGCGCCGACCGCCTCGCCCTGCAGCGCCTGCTGCCGCCGCGCGGCCGGCGGCTGGTCGAAATTGGCGCGGGCTTCGGCCGGCTGGCCTCGCTCTACACAGGCTACGACCGCGTCATCCTCCTCGACTACTCCAGCTCCCTGCTGCGGGAGGCCCAGGCGCGGCTAGGCGCGAACGGCCGTGTCTCCTACGTCGTCGCCAACCTGTACCACCTGCCGCTGGCCGATGAGTCGCTGGACACAGCGGTCACGGTGCGCGTGCTGCACCACGTCAAAGACCTGCCCTCGGCCCTGGCCGAGATCGCGCGGGTCCTGCGGCGCGGCGGCGTCTACGTCACCGAGTACGCCAACAAGCGCAACCTCAAGGCCATCCTGCGCTACTACCTCAGGCTCCAAACCGACAACCCCTTCAGCGCCCGGCCCTACGAGTTCGCCCCCCTCAACATTGACTACCACCCACGCCTGATGGACCGCGTCCTCACCGACGTCGGCCTCGTGCCCGACGAGCGGCTGGCCGTGTCCACCTTCCGCGTCGGTGTACTCAAGCGCCTGGTCCCCGCCTCGGTGCTCGCCTGGCTCGACGCCCGGCTCCAGCGGCCCACCGCGCCGCTGCGCCTCGCGCCCAGCATGTTCGTGCGCGCGCGCCGCCGCTCCCGCCTGGCGGATACAGACCCCCTCTCCCCGCCCTAGCGCCTGTAACACCCAGCCGCTGTCTGAGACTAAAGTGCACCCAGTAACATTCTGGTAATAATGACGAGTAGAATGGGAGGATACCCCACGTATTCCCCTGTTCTCTCCGTTGAGACATCTAGCCACTTGGCCGTGGCAAGGATGGGCCACTATGTTGTGGACACCGGCTCAGAAAGAACGCCTGATTCTGGCCTACGCTCACGAGGGCGAAGCCTACTGCCCGACCGACGGCGCCCTCCTCATCGCGGCCGCGCTAGGTGAGTACGGCCTGCGGCGGGGCGCCATCAATCTGCGCTGTCCGCACTGCGGCGAGCAGCTCGGCTCGATCTGGACGCCTCCCTCGCGCGGCGGGCCTCGTCTCGCGGCCAGCTGACGACCCTGTGCCTCCCTCCGCGCCGTTACAACGCCGTAGCCGGCGCCTGCCCAGGGCGAGCCATTGGCTCGCCCATTGCTTTGTCTCCCCCCTTGCGCTATAATCAAGCGCATGCTCCAACTCAGCCTTGCCTTCCAAACCGACAAGCCCCTCGCCGACTACGGGCCGCTGGCCGCCCTGACCGAAGCGCAGGGCTTCGACCTTGTCAGCGTCTACAACGACCTGTTTTTCCAGCCGCCCTGGCCGCCCCTGCTGCTGATGGCCCAGCACACGCGGCGGGTACGCCTCGGCCCGGCGGCGGTCAACCCCTTCACCTGTCACCCCATCAACCTGGCGGGCGAGATCGCCCTGTTGGACGAGGCCAGCGGGGGCCGCGCCTACTTTGGCATCGCCCGTGGCGCGTGGTTAGACGCGCTGGGGCTGCACCCGACGCGGTCGGTGCAGGCCGTGCGCGAGGCCATTGAGCTGGTCCAGGCCCTCCTGGCGGGTGACACGACCGGCTATTCAGGCGAGGTGTTCCACCTGATTGCGGGCGAGCGGCTGCGCTGGACGGTCCATCGCCCCCGTGTCCCGGTGCTGCTGGGGGCATGGGGGCCGCAGTTGATTCGCGCTACGGTGGACTTGATTGACGAGGTCAAGGTGGGCGGCTCCGCCAACCCGACGCTGATGCCCGTCATGCGGGCGCGCATTGGCCGCCCCGACGTCGGGCTGGCCGTCGGCGCGGTCAGCGTGGTAGATGAGGACCGCGCCCGCGCGCAGGCCGTGGCCCGCCGCGAGGTCGCCCTCTACCTGCCCGTCGTGGCCGCCCTGGACCCCACCTACACGCCCGACCCTGACGAGTTGGCGCGCGTCCAGGCCGCCGTCGCCCAAGGCGACCGCGACTCCGCCGCCCTTGCCATTTCCGACGCCACCCTGCGCCGCTTCGCCTTCGCCGGCACGCCCGACGACCTGGTGCGGCACATCACCGACCTGGCCGACGCCGGGGCGACGCGGGTCGAGTTGGGGACGCCGCACGGACTGGACGAGGCCGAGGCCATCCGGCTGCTGGGGCGCCGAGTGGTTCCGGCTTTCAAGTCCGCCGGAGACCATGATGGATGAGACGACGCTCCAGCCCGATGAGTTTGTGCTGTATGACCTGCGCGTAGTGGTGGAGAGCGTGGGGGAGGGCTGCACGTGCGACGTGCGCGTGGGAGACTACTTCGAAGCGCGTGGCGGCAAGCTGGCCCTACCGGAGGGCCAGCCCTTCTGTCTGTATGCGCTGCAGAGCGCGCTGCCGCTGCTGCCTGCCAAGCAGCGCCCGCTCCAGCCCGCCGACTGGATGACCACCGACACCCGCATCACCTGCCCCGACCCGGCCTGCCAGTTGATTCTGCGCATTGACCGCGTCGGCCGACGCGTCCTGCGCCACGACGATACGAGCGCGGTGCCTATTCCCCAATCATAAACACCACCGGCCCGCCGGTCGAAATCTTGAAGGCGTGGCGGGCCGTCGCCACCCCGCCTTCCGACGCCGCCGCGGCCTGGAGTTCCTCCATCGAGTCGAAGTGCAGCTCGGCCATGCGGTAGAAGGGCGGCTCACCACGCGGCGCGCCGACAATGCGCGTCGCCACCAGGCGGGCGGTCGGCATCTTCTCCGCGACCAGCGGCACGTGCTCCTCCGCGTACGCCTTCTCAAATGCCTCCACATCCGTCGGACGGGGGTACAGGACGATGAGCTTAGCCATGACACGTCTCCTTGGGTGGAATGTAAGATAACAGTAGGGGCGAGGTCACCTCGCCCGAGGGGACGGTACAACGGGCGAGGTGACCGGGCCCAAGGGGTGGTACAACGGGCGAGGAAACCTCGCCCCTACCGGCGGGCGCCTATGGCGTTTTCGGGGAGAGCTTGACTTTCACGCGCACCTGGCCCTCGTTGTCGCCCAGGCCCGCGTCGGCATCGTTGATGCGGAAGGACAGCGCGCCCGGCTGCGAAGCGATAATATAGCCACGCGGCGGGATGCTGAACACTTGGTCGCCCAGGCGGGCAATCAGGCTGCCGCGCGGCGCGCTGGGCAGAGGCTCGGCGCACTGGCTCGAGGGCAACTGCTGGCTGCAAACGAAGTTGGTGCCGCCCGGCCCGGTGCTGGGCGCCTGACCGGTCTGCGTCGTCCAACTGCCGTCCACCCACTCGAAATCCACCCGCGTGCCCGTCTCGACCGTCAGGCTAGTCTGGTACCAGCCCTGGCGCGCGTCCACCTGGACCACGTAGGTCGGCGGCGCGGCGGCGATGGGCGGCAGGAGGGCGGGACGCGAGGCGAGCCAGGCCTGAATATCGCCGGCGTACAGCGCGCCCGCGCCGAGCGCGCCAACCAGGGTGACCAGGGCGGCGGTACGGCGGACGGCCACCCAGGGGCTGCGGCGGGGGGCGGGCGGAACTGGAACGGGGGCGGGCGCGGGGGCGGGGCGCGTCTGGGGCTTCAGCCCCAGCTGGAGCATGAGCCACGTTACCAGCAGCGCCCTGAGCCACTCCCAGCGAATCTGGGAGCGGACGCCGCCGAAGGGTGTGCGCGGCGGCACGGTCGTGGTCGGCCCCATGCGCGGCCCGGCCCCACCCCGTCCATTGCTGGGCGGCGAGTTGGGGCGGCCCCACGGGGGCGGCGTCGGGCGGCTACCACTG
>CAZFUK010000251.1:0-7585 GCA_964522005.1 uncultured Anaerolineales bacterium
CGATCTCATCCGCCGTCAACGCCGACTGGCCTGCCGTGTCGTCTTCCAGCACGGCCTGGGCATAGGCGTCGAAGCGCGATGACCCGGGCAGGATGCGGCGCTCGTAGGCGGCGATGGCCTTGCCCATGTTGGCATAGACGCGGGTGACGGCCTCGCGGTCGGCCTCGGCCATCGCGTCCCACGCCGCGCGAGCCGTGGGGTCCGCCACCGGTCCACCGCTGGCCGGGAAGCGCCGGGCGTCCGAGAAGTCGGGCAACGGGCCGAACAGAGCCTCGTACTCGGCGCGGTAGTGCTGGGCGATCAGGTGGGCATACTGCATCCGCGAGCCGCCATGCTCGACGGAACTTTCCATCGGCCCCAGGGCCTGCGCCCATTGGCTGTCCTTGCGTCCATCCCAGAACAGCCACGGGCTATACGCCGTGCCGACGATGGTCATCGTCTTGCGGTTGGTCGTGCCGATGCCCTGGCCGAGCGGCAGGCCGTCCTGGAACAGCTTGTCGGGCACGTGGCAGGTGGCGCAGGCGACCTGACCGTCGGCGCTAAAGCGTGTATCAAAGAACAGTGCCTGGCCCAGGACGACGGCGGCCGGGTCATCGGCGACGCGGTTGGACGGGTCCGGCGGCAGCGGTGGCAGGCTGCCAATCCACAACCCGCGAATGGCGGCCTTGTCCTCGGCCGTCCACTCCGAGCGGGTCGTGCAACTGGTGAGGAGCATTCCGAGCATGACACAAGCGGCGAGGATGATGGCAAACGCTTTCATGACATAACCCCGTATACGAGAATAGTTGTAGGCGGATAGCTCGACCTCACCCCCTGCCCCCTCTCCTGACAAGAGAGGGGGGTGCGAGGCTACTGCTATTTGAGGACCAGGTTGAATGTGACGTTGTCAGCGCCGGCCGGCGACGTGACGGCGAGCTTCAGCACCCACCAGCCGGGCATGTTGAACTTCATCCCCTCGACCAGGTAGTCACCCCCGCCCAGGTAGCGCGTCACCTTCGGCTGGGTCGGTAGGCCGTGGCCGTGCTGCGGCATGCCACCGTCCACCGTGATCTGGGCGTTCTCGACCGGCCGCCCGTCGGGCGTCTCCATGTGGACGGTCCAGGCGTGCAGGGTGTTAATGGTGATGGGTTGCAGGCGCGAGGCGATGGCCGCGCGGTACAGCCCCTGGTCGGTGGCGCGGTTGAGCGACAGGTCGAGGTTCGTCGGAGCGGGCGTGTTCATCATCCGCATCATCACGACCATGTAGACGATAGCGGCGACGAGAACCAGGCCGAGGGCGCCGCCGACGATGTAGAGGAGCTTGCGGCGCGGCGAGTGGGCGGCAGTCTGAGGAAGGGCGGTTGTGGTCATGGTGGGTTGCCTTTCTGATTGATACGTCGGATGGATAAGCTTCCGAGTTTGGTTCAGGCTGATACTAGCACGTACACACCGTCTTGGGTTGGGGGGTGGGTTCGCTCGGCCAACAGGCCGCTTCGCCGCCGTCCGCCTGCTGCGCCTCAATCACGCAGCACCAACACGGGGAGATGAGGGGGTCTTCCCCCGCCTCCAACACCGGGACCCCTAACAAGCTCGCGCCCGCCTGGACCCTCTCAGCCGGGCCGAGGGCGGTCACACCGGCGTCGCCATTGGCCTGGAACGAGAGTTGGGCGGTGGTCGTGAAGCCGGCCTTAAAGATGCCCGCTGACGAGGCGCGGTTCTCCGGCGCGGCGATAATCCAGCAGCGTTCGGCGGTCTTCGTCTCCTGGCGCAGGATGGCCTGGAGCAGGTGGGGGTACAGTCCACGGCCGCGCCACGCCGGCAGCGTCGCGAAGTCCCACAGATAGCGGTCGGTAGCGGGCACCGGCACATCAATGCCTAGTTCACCAATTGAAGCCACACGGGTGGCGAGCCAGCCATAGGCGACGGGCGTGTCGCCCATCCAGGCGACGTAGGGGCGATGGCCCTCGGCCAGGCGTCGCTGCGCTTCCGCGACCGCGTAGTTCGACAGCCACGCGACCAGCGCGGCGTCCTGGGTTGCCTCCGCTCGGAACTCAGCGATAGGGGAGAGGGTGGGCAGATGGTCACCTCGCCACCAGCTAGCCAGCGCCATGGGGAACTCCTTTCAGTGACAACAGCGACAACAGCGACAACAGCGACAATATTCGGTCAGGAGAGCGGCTCGTCGCCCGCCGAGACTACGTCATCTGTCGTAGCCCGCTGGAGGCTGAGGAGCGGCACGTTCAGGTCGCGCAGGCCCAGGAGGACGCCGTACAACGCGGCCTGGTCCACCAGCGGGCCAGTCAGCACCGCCTCGCCCCCCCCCAGGTTGGTGATACTCAGCCCGGCCAGGCGGTCCGAGCACTCGGCGTCGAGGTGCTGACCGATGCGGATGCGGTACAGCTGAGTGGAAGAGTTCATGGTCAGTCTCCATGTCGTTCGATGTGCCCAGTATAGGGCAAGACGCGGAGGCCGGCAGTAGACGAAAGGAGTATTGTGAGGAGTATTCAGGCAGGGGAGGGAGTAGCTGGGACTGCGAGAGGGATGGGCTGATGCTAGAGGAGGCCGTGGCGGCGGGCGGCGGCTACGGCTTCGGTGCGGCTGGTGACGTCGAGCTTACCAAAGATGTTGCCCAGGTGCTTGCGGACGGTATGGACCGAGATGAACAGGGCGGCGGCGATCTGCTCGTTGGACCGCCCCTCGCCCACCAGCCGCAGCACGTCCAACTCGCGCTCGGTGAGCGGCTCGATGAGGGCCGGAGCGGGTGAACCGGGCGGCGAGGGTGGGACAGGCGCGGCGTCTCCCTGGCCCTCGCTCGGGGCGAAGGCGGCCAGCAGCCGGCCAATGTACGGGCGGAGTGAGGCCGAGGACGGCTGGCGGCCCGACGCTCGCAGCAGGTCGGCCATGTCTGCCCCTTCGTCGGCAAAGACCCGCACGTAGCCCTCCGGCTCCGCCAGCGTCAGCGCCCGCCGCAGCGCGTCCAGCGCCGGGGTGGTCTGGCCGAGCGCCGCCAGACAGCGCGCCTGCAAGACGAGTATCTCAATCATGCTCCCCAGACGCTCCGAGGCTTCCGCCACTGGCAGCAGACCCTGGAGGAGAGACAGGCTCTCCCCTGGCCGGCCTTCGAGCAGCCCCAGCCGGGCCTGGACGAGGCCTTCCAACTCCACCAGCAGGGCATCTCCCGTATCGGAGGCGGCGAGGGTGCGACGCCAGTGTTCGACCGCGTCAAGCTGGCCGAAACGCAGCTGGATGAGCGCCTCGACCGCCTGGGCGCGGCGGGCCACGTGTGCCCCGCCGACTTGCGGGGAGGACGCATTGGCCCGTTCGAGCAGGGCCAACGCGTCGGCGCGGTGGCCGAGCGCCGCCTTGGCCCGCGCCTGGACCAGGGCGGCGGCATGCGCCAGATCCACCAGGTTGACTGCCTCGCCAAGCCGCAGGCCCGTCGCGGCGTGGTCGTCGGCGGCGGCCAGGTCACCCCATTGATACAGCGCCTCGGCCAGGCCGACATGGGCAAAGCCGGCGGCCGGCAGCCCGCCGTGCTGAACGACTGGCAACTGGAGCAACTGCCGGCAGGCGGCGGCCGCCGCGTGGAGGCGGCCCAGCGCGACTTGCACGGGCGCCAGCCGCCCTAACGACCCAATCAGCAGAAACCAGTGGTCTACCCGCCGGGCATGCTCCGCCGCCCGTTCATACGCCTGTTGTGCTGCCACCAGTTCGCCCCGGCCGGCGTAGGCCAGCCCCAGGACGATGTAGGCGCCGCCGCGAAAGACAAAGTCGTCGGGCGGCAGCAGGCCGAAGGCGCCCTCGGCCAGACCCAACGCCTCGGCCACCGCGCCGCGTCGGACGGCGAGCATGCTGCGAAGCATAAGGAGCCGCCCGAAGAACTGATGGTCCTCTGGCGTTGGCTCCGCGCGGGATAGGGCCTCCTCCCGCCGACGGGCCTCCGCCAGGTCGAGCCGGGTCTCCGCCAGGTCGAGCTGGCCCGTCCAGCCGAGAATTGCCGCCGAGTCGAGGGCCAGCTCGGCGTGCTGGCGGAAGGCGCTCTCCGGAACCGCGTCTATCCACCGCCGCAGGGTCGCCAACTCGCTCTGCTTCCAGAGCGGGAGAAAGGTCGTCACGATCAGGTCGGCGGCGCGCTGGACGGCCTGCCCGGCCAGGGCATGCTCGATGGCCTCATCGAGTTGACCCTGCCCCGCATACCACAGGCTGGCGCGCTGGTGCAGCGTCGGGACCAGATCGGGCTGGACCTGCCGCAAGCGCACGCGCAGCACATCGCGGAACAGGTGATGGTAGCGGAACCAGACGCCGTGCTGGTCGAGGGCCACGGTGAACAGGTTGGCGGCGTGCAGCTCTTCCAACCTGGCCTGGCTGTCGGCCTCGCCCGTCACCGCGTCGCACAGCGGGCCGCTGAGCCGGTCGAGAATGGCCGTGTGGAGCAGGAAACGCTGGACGGCCGCCGGCTGGCGGGCCACCACGTCATCCATCAGGTAGCCCAGGATATAGCGGTGGCTGCCCGTGAAGTCCTGCAAAAAGCCGACGGCATCGTCTCGTCCTCGCAGGGCGAGGGCGGCGAGTTGGAGACCCGTCGCCCAGCCTTCGGTGCGCGCTTCGAGGGCCCCGACCGCGTCGGGCGAGAGCGCGAGGCCCATCGTCCCGTTGAGAAAGGCGACCGCCTCATCGGGCGTGAAGCGCAGGTCGGCGGCGCGGACTTCGGCCAGTTGCCCCCGCGCCCGCCAGCGGGCGAGGGGCAGGGGCGGGTCGGCGCGGCTGGTGAGGAGGAGATGGACCTGGCGCGGCAGGTGGTCAACCAGGAAGGTCACGGCCTCGTGGATGGGCGCGGCCTGAATCAGGTGGTAGTCGTCCAGCACGAGGACATAGGGGCGATAGTCGGCCTGGGGGTGGGCGGGCAGTTGGCTGAGGGCGTTGATCAGGAGGGTGACGACGGTACGGGGGGCGGGCGGCTGGGGCGAGCGCAGCAGCGCCAGGGCCAGGTCGGCCAGCCCTGGCTGAAACGTGTCGAGGGCCGCGCTCAGGTAGGTCAGGAAGCCGACCACCTCGTTGTCATCCTCGTCCAGGGCCAGCCACGCCACGCGGATCGCCGGCCGCCTGACCGAGGCGGGCGTGCCTTTCGGCGTCGTCCGAGCCTCGACCCGCGACTGGACCCACTCGCTAACGACCGTTGTCTTGCCGAAGCCGGGCGGCGCCGAGACGAGCAGGAGCGGGTAGGCCAGCCCCTCGTCCAGGCGCGCCAACAGACGCGACCGCGAGACGAGGCTCGGGCGGGGCGGCGGGCTGTTGAATTTGGTGGTGAGGAGTACCTCGCTTGCCATTAGCTCACATTATCGCCACCCTGGCGTTTTCGTCAACCCCGGCGAGCGAAGACAAGTCGTCTGACAACCCTAAGTTGCATTGTTCGTAGTAGCGGCTTCAGCCGCCCAAGGGCGACTCAAGTCACCACTACGAAAGACGGGGCGAGGCTTCGAGCGGGAAGAGCGAACGAGCGCCAGGCTTGCGGGTCGGGGAGAGGCCACGAGCCGCCCCCGACCCACAGCCACAGCGCCAGGGCGAGTAGAATAGCGAGCGCCACCAGGGCGACCCAGTCCGGCTTGCGCCGTTCGCTCATTAGAGGTCTCCGATGGATCTAGCGCAGCGAGGAGGGGAGAATGCCTAGCTGGTCGCGGTACTTGGCGACAGTCCGCCGGGCGATGTGATAGCCCTTTTCGGCCAGCCGACTGACGAGCTGCGCGTCGGTCAGGGGCTTGTCCTCGCTGGTGATAATCTCGCGCAGCACGTCCCGCACGCTCAGCGACGCCTGGAAGAAGTGGCTGAACGGCACGACCTGCCGCCAGGGAAGCATGACATACTTGTTGGCGGTGGCCCGGCTGACGGTTGACTCGTGCAGCCCAATCGCCTCGGCCACCTCGGCCCGCGTCAGCGGCTTCATGTGGCGTGTGCCGTAGCGGAGGAAGTCTTTCTGCCGCTCCACGATGTACTCCGCCACCCGCCGCATCGTCTCGCGGCGCTCCTGGATGTGGGCCAGGAAGGCCTTGGCGCGATTGACATAATCCCGGACTTGCTCGCGGTCCTGGGCGCGCATCTGGCCCTCGTCGTTCTTGCGGGCGATACGCTGGTAGAACGGCGTGACGCGCATGGCGAAGCGGCGCGACTCGACCACTTCGACCTCGAACTCGCCCGACGCGCCGTCCTTCTCGCGGATGACCACGTCGGGCGCGACGTAGGGCGTCTCGGAGGGCCGCGCCCAACTGCCCAACTGGGCCAGGTCGGGGATGGGGTAGGGGCGCAGGTGGGCGCGGATAAAGTCGCGCGCCTCGATGACGGTGTCGGGGCTGACGCCCAGGTGACGGGCGATCTGGCCGTACTTGCCCTCGCCCAACTCCTCCAGGTAGTCCTCGACGATGCGGCGGGCCAGGGGATGGGCCAGACCGTACTCTTCCCAACGCCGCAGTTGCAGTTCCAGGCACTCCTGGACACTCCGCGCGCCCACGCCCAGCGGGCCGACCGACTGGATGAGCGTCAGCACCTCTTCCACGCGCTCGACGCTTACGCCTAGCGAGGCCGCCGCCTCTTCCACCGTCAGGTCCAGGAAGCCGCGCTCGTCCAGGCAGCCAATCAAGTACTCGGCAATGAAGCGGTCCTCGGCCCGAATGTTCAGGCCGACCTCCCGCAGCAGGTTCTCTTCCAGCGACACCTGACCGGCCACAATGGTCAGGGGATCGAATTCCTCGTCTTCGTCTTTGGCAACGCTGCCGTACTCCTCGGCCTCGCGCAGGCGCGACCAGGTGCAGCTACACGTGGCGGCTGGGTCGCCGCAGAGGGGGCAAATTTCGCGTTCCTCGACTTCGAGGGCTGGATTGGATTGGACTTCGGCTGAAATGGCCTGGGCTAATTCCTGCGATGACAGTTGAAGAATTTGGGTAAAAACCACGAGCGTCGGGGACGGGCGCATGTCCATCGAGCCCGTCATCTCCATTTCCATACTCATCCCCACCTCCGCAGCCTGGCTGGTGTGTTTCTCGAGGGAGCGGTCGCATCGCGCAAAATGTTATATGTCTTTCATTACGCGCGTCATATCTGGCATATTTCTTGCTAACTCAGAGTCGAGAAACACTATAGCACGAAGCGTGCCTAGGCTTCGGGGGATTGTGATTGATGGACATGCGTCGCCCAACAATCCTGGTCGTGGATGACGACCCGGTCATCGTTGACCTGATCAGTTCAGTGCTGGAGGAGAATTACTCGGTGCTCGCGGCCTATGACGGCCGCGACGCGCTGCAACTCCTGCGCCGTCAGCGGCCGGACCTGCTGCTCCTGGACCTGATGATGCCCGGTGTGGACGGGTTCACCGTAGCGCGCCAGGTACGCGAGAGGTATCAGGACCATCAACTGCCCGTCCTGATTCTATCCGCTCACCCCAACCTCCACGGCCAGACGCGCGACCTGGGGGTGAACGGCTTTATGACCAAACCCTTTGAGCCTGAGGAACTGGTCCAGCGGGTAGCTCAACTGGTCTGAATCCCATAGCCCTCAATCTTACGACTCAGCTCGCTCGGCGGGAGACCTAGCCGGCGGGCTGCTTCGGCTTGGTTAC
>CAZFUK010000252.1:0-7553 GCA_964522005.1 uncultured Anaerolineales bacterium
TGGCTGACCAGCGAGAACTCGGCCGGGCAGACGCTGGCCGACGTGTTCGCCGTGCCGTGGGAGGACCGCCTCATTCCGAGCGAGGAGGCCGACCTGGGCCAGGTGGACGTCGCCTTTCTTGCCCTGCCGCACGGCGCGTCCATCCCCGCCGTCAAGAAGGCGTACCAGGCCGGCGTCAAGGTGATTGACCTGTCTGCCGACTTCCGCCTGCACGACCAGGCGGTCTATGAGAAGTGGTACAAGACGCAGCACACCGCGCCCGAACTGCTCCCCCGCGCCGTCTACGGCCTGCCTGAACTGCACCGCTCGGCCATCCGCGAGGCGGCGCTGGTCGCCAATCCGGGCTGCTATCCCACGTCGGTCATCCTGGGCCTCTACCCGTTGGTCCGCCACGGCCTGCTGGCCGAACCAACCGCCATCGCCGACTCGAAGTCCGGGGTGTCGGGCGCGGGGCGCAAGACGGCCCTGATGTACCACTTTGTCGAGGCCAATGACAACTTTTCGCCCTACAACATCGGCCACGTCCACCGCCACGTGCCGGAGATGGAGCAGGAGCTAGGCGCGGTGGCCGGGCAGCCGCTCACCATCACCTTCTCGCCGCACCTGCTGCCGGTCAACCAGGGCATCCTCAGCACGCTCTACGTGCGGCTCAAGGACCCGCTGACCACCGAGGACCTGAACGCCCTCTACCGCGAGACCTACGCCGGCGAGCCGTTTATGCACATCCTCCCGCCGGGCAAGCTGGCGACCCTGCGCCATGTGGTCAACACCAACCGTGTGGCAATCTCGACCACGGCCATTGACCAGCGCGGCAACGCCATCATCGTCGCCTGCCTGGACAACCTGATTAAGGGCGCGTCGGGGGCGGCGGTCCAGAACATGAACCTGATGTGTGGCATTGAGGAGACGGCGGGGTTGCTGTAATGGCTGACCTGGTTTGGCGGCCCATTACCCACGCCGAGCTAGACGCGGCGGTGGACCTGGACGCGCGGGCGTTTCGGGTGGACCCTTCACGCGTCCGCACCAGCCTGGAGGGCAACAGCCGCTTCTCCTGGCGCGACGTTTACGGCGTCGAACGGGACGGCGCGCTGGCGGGCGTCCTCACCGCCTTCCCGCTGGACCTCTGGCTGGGTGGGGGGCCGTTGGCCGCTGTCGCGGTCGCGGGCGTTTCGGTGCCGCCGGAGCACCGTCGGCGCGGCGTCGCCCGCTTCATGCTGCGCGAGACGCATGCCCACTTCCGCGCCGCCGGCCGCCACCTCGCCATCCTCTACCCGTTCTCGGTTGGCTTCTACCGAAGCCTGGGCTACGAGATGGTCGAGACGCGGCACCACTACCGCGTCCCGCCCACGAGCCTGCCGCTGTACGCCGAACGCCAGGCTGTGCGCCTCGCCGGGCCGGCCGACTGGCCGGGCGTCCACGCGGTGTACGAGGCGTACCTGCGGGCGCGCGGCGGCGTCCAACGCTCCGACGCCGTCTGGCGCGAGCGCTTCCACGACCGCGACGCCGAGCTAGCTATCTACCAGGACGCGGCGGGCATCACGGGCTATGTCCAGTATGAGTTCAAGCGCGTCGAGCCGCGCACGCCCGACGAGCCGGTCTGGTTCGAGCTGCTGGCGCGGGAGATGGTGGCGCTGACGGGCGCGGCCGAGCGGGGCTTGCTGGGCTTCCTGGCAGCCCAGCAGGAGCAGGCCTCGGCGGTCCACCTGGTCTGCGCCTCCGACTCGCCGCTGCGGTTCGCCCTGTCCGACCCCAGGAGCTTCCCGGACCGCCGCGTCGAGTTTGTCATGAACACTGTCTTCCAGGCCACGCCGGGGCTGATGCTGCGCGTGCTGGACGTGCCGGGCGCGCTGGCGGCGCGGCGCTATCCCGCCGAGGCTCAGGGCGAGGTTGTGCTGCGGGTGGCCGACCCGGAACAGCCCCAGGCCGGGCCGTGGCGCGTGCGGTTTAGCGGTGGGCAAGCCCGTGTCACCCCGTCGTCCGGGGACGAGGGCGCTGAGGCCGTAGCGGTTGACATCGCCACCCTGTCGGCCCTCTTCGCCGGGGCGCTCAGCGCGACCCAGGCCGAGTGGTTGGGGCGGCTGCAGGGCAGTCCCACGGCGTTGGCAACCCTGGACAGGGCCTTCGCCGCGCCGCCCTTGATCGTCCAGCGCACCGATTGGTTTTAAGCCATGTCTGACTACGACATCTTCGCGTCCATCTACGATTTTGAGTACGACGAGCTGGAGGAGGACATCCCCTTCTACCGCGACCTGGCCCTGGCCGCGCAAGGACCGTGCCTCGAACTCGGCTGCGGCACCGGGCGGGTCCTCATTCCCGTCGCCAAGGCGGGCGTGGCGGTCGTCGGGCTGGACCTGTCGCCCGCCATGCTGGCCGTGGCGCGTGAGAAGGTTGAGGGGCTGGCGCCCGACGTCCAGGCGCGGATTCGGCTGGTCGAGGCCGATATGCGGGACTTCAATCTGCCGGGTGAGACGTTCAGCCTGATCTACATCCCGTTCCGCGCCTTCCTCCACCTTCTGACGGTCGGGGACCAGCTGCAGGCGCTGGCGACGATTCGCCGCCACCTGCGGCCCGGCGGTCGGCTGGCGCTGAACTTTTTCAACCCGCGCATCGACGTCATCGCGCCGCGCATGACGCGCCGCGACGCCACGCCCTTCCTGGAGCGCACCACCGACCTGTTTGGCGGCGAGCGCCTGGTCCAGTGGGCCTGGTCGCGCTACGACCCGTTCACCCAAATCGTGGAGAACGAGCTGATCTACGACCGGGTGGCGGCCGACGGCAAGCTGGTCGAGCGGGTCTATCGCCGGCTCGTCGCGCGCTGGATTTACCGCTTCGAGGCCGAGCACCTCTTCGCCCGCGTCGGCTTCAGCGTCGAGGCCCTGTATGGCGACTTCGCTGGCCGCCCCTTCGAGCGCGAGACGGATGAGCAGGTGTGGGTGCTTAAGGCGACGGAGGACGAAGGACGGAAGACGGTGGATGCTGGGCAGCGTGAAGCGTAGTGCGTACGGGCAGCCGTGGCATTTAGGGCGCGGAGAGGCTGGACGACTGACTACGGACTACGGACTACTGACTACTGACGAGGGCTTAGCATGACTTGGCGCGAGACGGTGCGGGAGGCGGCCCATCGGGCGGCGCAGGCCGAGGCCGCGACGGTGGACGCCTCACGGCGAGTGATGAATTACCGCTGGGAGCACGTCCAGGCCGTCGTGCGGCTGGCGCTCTGGCTGGCGCAGGAGACCGGGGCCGACGTCGAAGTGGTCGAGGCGGCTGCCTGGCTGCACGACATCGCCAAGACGCAACCGCACCACGCCCAGGCGGGCGCGGAAGCGGCGCGGCGGGTGCTGCCCACGACCGACTTCCCCCCCGACAAGGTCGAACGGGTGGCGGAGGCCATCGCCCAGCACGAAGGGCTGTTCCGCGACAGCGTGCTGGAACCGCTCGAAGCGGCCGTGCTCTGGGATGCCGACAAGCTGACCAAGATCGGGGCCATCGGCCAGTTGCACGCGCGGGCGGCGGGGGTGGCGCTGCGGTCCACCACCGAGGAGACGCTGGCCCAGGACGCCCATTGGCTGGAGGTCGCGCGGCGCATCGCCCGCAGCATGAACACCCGCCCGGCCCTGGCCGAAGCCGCCCGCCGCCTGGTCACGTTGGAAACTTTCCACGCCGCCTTAGAACGCGAAGTGCGGCTTGGAATGAGGAAAGAGGTTCAGACAGAATTTACGGAATTAACATAATAACTGCAAGAACCTGCTTCATTGTGCTAATTCTGTTAATTCTGTCCAAATATCGAGGCGAGTATGGGCAGAATGGTCATCAAAGTCGGGGGACATGAACTGGACGACCCCCAATTTGTCCAGGGGCTGGTCGAGGCGATTGCCGGCCTGCCGGAGTGGCCCATCCTGGTCCACGGCGGCGGCAAGGAGATCAGCCAGTTGGGGCTGTCGCTGGGGTTGAGCGCGACGTTCCTGGGCGGCATGCGCGTGACCGACGCGGCCATGCTGCGGCTGGCCGTCATGGTCATGGCCGGGCTGGCGAACAAGCGGCTGGTGGCCGCGTTGCTCACGGCGGGCGTACCGGCCGTCGGCGTGAGCGGGGTAGACCTGGGCCTGCTGCGCGTCGTCAAGTGGGACTATCCGGGCGGCGACCTGGGCTGGGTCGGCAAGGTCGAGCAGGTCAACGCCGAGGCGCTGGACGGGTTGCTCGGCCTGGGCGCGACCGTCGTCCTGTCGCCCATCTCGGCCGACATCGACGGGCAGATGTACAACGTCAACGCCGACCACGTGGCGCAGGCGGTGGCACGGACGCTGGGCGCGGGCGAGTTGGTGTTCATCACCAACGTGCCCGGCGTGATGCGCGACGGCGAGGTCCTGCCCGACCTGACACGGGCCGAGGTCGAGGCCCTCATCAGCGAGGGGGTCATCGCGGGCGGGATGATTCCGAAGGTGCGCTCGGCGCTGGAAGCGCTGGCCGACGGCGTCGCCACGGCGCGCATCTGCAACCTGGCGTCCCTGGCGGGTGGCGGAACGGCGATCCACGGGGATAATTAGGAGTTATGAATTATGAATTAGGAATTAAGAGGGAAGGATGGGAAACCTGCCGACCGCTGTCTGTTCTTAATTCCTAATTCTAAAGTCTTACTTACGCCTCAGGAGGGCAGCATGGTGGAAACAACGACCAACGCGGTCATGGACCTGGAACAGCGGTATCTGGCGCCGACGTACAAGCGCGCGCCGTTCGTCCTCGAGCGCGGCGACGGCATCTGTCTCTTTGATACCGAGGGCAAGCGCTACATTGACCTTGTCGCGGGCATCGCCACCGTGGCGCTGGGCCACGCCGACCGCGAAATCGCCGAGGCCGTCTATGAGCAGGCGCGCACGCTCGGCCACGTATCGAACCTGTACCATTCCATCCCCCACGCCGAACTGGCGCGCGACCTGTGCGAGAACTCCTTCGCCGACAAGGTCTTCTTCGCCAACTCGGGCGCGGAGGCCAACGAGGCGGCCATCAAGTTCGCCCGCCGCTGGGCGTCGGACCAGGACCCGAACAAGACGCGCCTCATTTCGTTCACCAACGCCTTCCACGGCCGCACCATTGGCACGCTGGCTGCAACACCCAGGGAAAAGTACCAGGCGCCCTTCCGCCCGCTCATGCCCAATGTCCAGTACGCCGAGTTTAACAACGTCCAGTCGGCGGCCGACCTCATGGGCGACGACGTGTGCGCCGTGCTGGTCGAGCCGGTCCAGGGCGAGGGCGGTATCCACGTCGCCACGCCGGAGTTTCTCCAGGGCCTGCGCGAGCTGTGCAACCAGCACAACGCTTTGCTCGTATTCGATGAGGTACAGTGTGGCCTGGGCCGCACGGGCAAGCTGTGGGCGTATGAGCACTACGGCGTGACACCCGACATCATGACCCTGGCGAAGCCGCTGGGTGGCGGCCTGCCCATGGGCGCCTGCCTGATGACCGACCGCGTGGCGAGCGCGATTCACGCCGGCGACCACGGCAGCACCTTCGGCGCCAACCCGATCGTCGCCCGCGCGGCGCAGGTCGTACTGCACCGCATCAACACGCCGGAGTTCCTGGCCCAGGTGGCCGACGTGGGCGACTACCTGATGGAGGGGCTGCGGACGCTTGGCTCGCCGCATATCCGCGAGGTGCGCGGCAAGGGCCTGATCATTGGCGCGGAGCTAGATATCCCCGCCAACACCGTGGTGGACGCTGGTTACCAGCATGGGTTGATCCTGGTCAACGCGGGGGAGAACGTGCTGCGCTTTGTGCCGCCGCTCATCCTCACGCGGCGGGATGTGGATGAAGTCCTCATCCGCCTGAAGGAGATTTTTGATGGACTGGACCGCTGACGTCGTAGATGGGCCCCTGGGGACGCTGACCCTGCCGGAGGACCTGGCGCCGCTGCGCCGGGGACGGGCGACGATCCGCCCGGCCCGCGTGGCCGATGTGCCCGCCATCGCGGAGTTGGTGGCGTACTACGCGCGGCTCCGCGACCTGTTGCCGCGCCCCATGGGCGACATCTACCAGTCGGTGAGGGAGTGGGTGGTGGCTGAGATTGAGGGCGAGATTGTCGCCTGCGGCTCGCTGCTGGTCATGTGGGGCGACCTGGCCGAGGTGCGCTCGCTGGCCGTCAAGTCGGGCTACCAGGGGCGCGGCCTGGGCCAGCAAGTGGTCAACGCGCTGGTGGACGAGGCGCGCCGCCTGGGCATCCCGACCGTGTTCTGCCTCACCCGCGCGGTCAAGTTTTTCGCCGGCCTGGGCTTTAGCGTGACCGACCGCGACCGCTTCCCGCGCAAGGTCTGGAAGGATTGCATCCATTGTCCGATGTTCTCAAACTGCGACGAGGTCGCCATGATTCTCCCCGTCCCGCCCCAGTAGGCGGCTTCTCGGTCGTTGACCTGGGGATGCTGGCGGTTGTCCTGTTCTGGGGGGTCAACTTCCCCCTGGTCAAGGGCGCGCTGCGCGAGTTCGATGCGCTGGCCTTCGCGGGGCTGCGCTTCGCCCTGGTGACGGTGTGCATGGCGGGGCTGGCCTGGGCGCGGGAGGGCAGCCTGCGCCCCAGGCCCGGTGATGTCTGGAAGGTCATGGGCCTGGGGCTGCTGGGCAACGGCGTCTACCAGTTGGCGTTTATGCTCGGTCTGGCGCGCACGACGGCCAGCAACGCCTCGCTCATCGTCGCCACCGCGCCCATCTTCGTCGCGCTGACGGCGGGCCTGCTCGGCGAGCGCATCCACCGCTGGGCCTGGCTCGGCATCATCCTGTCGTTCCTCGGCATCGCCCTGGTCATCCAGGGCGGGGCCGGGGCGAGCCTGGGGACGGAGCACCTGGTGGGCGACGTGATCGCCCTGGTGGGCGCGGCGGCCTGGGGCGCGTACACCGCCCTGCTGCGTCCCTTCCTCAAGGTCTACTCGCCCCTCAAACTCAACGCCCTGACCATGCTCTTCGGGACCTTCCCGCTGTTCATCGCGGCCGCGCCGGCCATGAGCCGCATCGCCTGGACGAGCATCAGTGGGGGCGCGTGGCTGGTGCTGCTCTACTCGGCCCTCTTCTCGGTCGTCATTTCCTACAACATCTGGAACTGGGCCGTCCACCGCGTCGGTAGCGCGCGGACGGCGGTGTACAGCAACCTGGTCCCGGTCGTGGCGCTGCTCACGTCGGCGCTCTTGCTCGGCGAACGCATGACGTTGCTCCAGTTTGTCGGAGCGGCGGTGGTGATTACGGGGATTGTGTTGACGCGACGCCGCTAACGGCGTCAGGGTCGCCGCTCCAGCAGGTAGACCGCCGCGTTGACGTCGTGGTAGCTGTCCACCACGTCATAGCGCGGCTGGGTTGTGGCGAGGCCATTGAGAATCTGGCGGTCTTCGTCGCCGTAGATGTGGGACAGCACAAACCAGACGCGCCGACCCTCGCCAATGGCGCCCCGCATCTCGGCCAGCTTCTCGTCTAGCGGCCAGTGCCGAAACCAGGGCGCGAAAAAGGTGGGGCACTGCGGGTCCGGGTCGTACAGGACATAGGGGTACAGGGTGACATAATACACGTAGACCGTGTCG
>CAZFUK010000253.1:0-7527 GCA_964522005.1 uncultured Anaerolineales bacterium
GACACTCCGCACCGCACGCGCCAACTCCACCGTCTGGACCAGGCCTAGCGCCTCGGTCATGCTCGCCAGGTTGGTCGCCAGGTCCACGTCGTGGCGGATGGAGAGCATGGCGCTGATGCCCTGGGGTATGGTGCGGCTGGGGATGACGTGAACCGTCTTGCCTGTCAACTCAGGCGCCTGCTGCGCCGTCAGGATGACGTTCTTGTTGTTGGGCAGGACCACCACGTCCTGGGCCTCGACGCTGTCTATGGCCGTCAGGAGTTCCTGCACGCTGGGGTTCATCGTCTGGCCGCCAGCGATGATCTGGCTCGCCCCCATGCTCTCGAAGATGTGCTGGAAGCCCTCGCCCGGCGCGACGGCCACGACGGCGAAGTTGTGGAGCGCCTCCACCGTCGGCACGCTCGGCTGGGCGGGCTTCTCCAGCCCGGCGGCCGGCGCGCTGGACCCACCCGCCGCGCCACGCGCGCGGAACTCGCGGTTCTGGCGGTCCATGTTCTCGATCTTGACCTTGACCAGGCTGCCGTGCTGGGTCGCGTAGGTCAGGGCCGCGCCGGGGTCGGGCGTGTGGATGTGGACCTTGATAAGCTCACTGTCGCCCACGACCACGGCCGAGTCGCCCAGGCGCAGCATGTCCGAGCGGAACTGGTCAAAGTTCAGCGCGCCCTCGACAATGAACTCGGTGCAGTAGCCGTAGTCGCCCAGGGCGTCCTCGCCCTGGCTGAAGTCCAGGCTAAAGGCGGGCGCCGCCGCTGTCTCGTCCACGGTGACCCCCGGCACGGTATAGGCCGTCTCGCCGCGCAGATAGCGCGCCATGCCTTCTAGAAAGAAGAAGTAGCCCTTGCCGCCCGCATCCACCACCCCCGCGTCGCGCAACACCCTGAGCAGGGTCGGTGTCTTCTCGACGGCCTTGTTCGCGGCGTCCAGGGCCGCTTCCATAACCGTGCGCAGGTCGGCGTCCTCGTCGGTCATCAGAGCCGCCTCACCCGCTTCGCGCGCCACTGTCAGAATGGTGCCCTCGACCGGCTTGGTGACGCCCTGGTAGGCGAAGTCGGCGGCCTGGCGCAGCGCCTCGGCCAGGTCGCGGCCTCGGAACTCCGGCTTGTCCTTGAGTGCGCTGGCGTAGCCGCGCAGCAACTGCGACAGGATGACGCCTGAGTTGCCGCGCGACCCAAACTGCGCCCCGCGATAGACTTTCTGCGCCATCTCGCCCGCGTGGCGGCTCCCGTTGCTCGCCACCTCCTCGTAGGCAGCGCGGGCCGTAAGGAGCATATTGGTGCCCGTGTCGCCGTCAGGCACCGGAAAGACATTCAGGGCGTTCACCGCCGCCGCGTGGTGTTCCAGCCAGGCGGTGGCCGCCCCCATCAGCCGCTTAAACTCCTGCCCGTCGCACACCTGGTTCATCGCCCCCCCTTGGGCCGAGGCTCGGTCATGCGCAAGCCCTGGACATGCACGTTGACCCGCGCGACGGGAATCCCCAACGACTTTTCGACGCGGTACTTGACATTCCGCATAATATTCTGGGCCACCTCGGAAATGCGGGTGCCGTATTGGATAATGACATACAGGTCAATGATGAATTGGCCGTTGACATGCTGGACGCGCACGCCGCGATGCAGATCGCGGTTCAGCATCTCGGCCAGTCCGCCGCGCAGGTCGGGGGAGGCCATGCCCACCACGCCGTAGCTTTTGACGACGGCGGCGCTGGCGAGGTGGCCGACGGCGATGGGCGAGATGTCAATGCGGCCCAGGTCGGTCTTGGAGAGCGAGGTGTCGGCGGTTTGGGTCAGGGAGGTTTCTTCCGGCATAGGGCCTCAACGGGGCGGTTGTCCCGGGCTAGGGCGTTATACGGCCGGTTGTCACCCTTCGCGAAGCGAAGGGTCTCGCTTCTCGTAAGGCGAGATGCTTCGCTTCGCTCAGCATGACATTCCATCGGACTTATACATCAACAGGCAAGCCCGCGCAAATCAAGCCGACGCCAGGTGGGCGGTGCGGACGGCTTCCCGCAGCGCCGCCAGCGCGGCTTGCGGCCCGTCGGGCGACTTGAACACGGCCGAGCCGACGACGAGGTTGGTCGCGCCCGCCCGCACGGCCTGGGGCGCGGTGCGCTTCGGCTCGATGCCGCCGTCTACCTGAATCTGCGCGCCCAGCCGCCGTTCCTGGAGCATGGCCCGCAGGCGGCGGACGCGGTCCAGGCTGGCCTCGATGAACTTCTGGCCGCCAAAGCCTGGATTGACCGTCATGACCAGCACGCGGTCCACATAGGCCAGCGTCTCCTCGACCGCGCTCAGGGGTGTCGCGGGGTTGAGGGCGATGCCCGGACTGACGCCCAGGTCGCGGATGGCGTGCAGGGTGCGGTGGTGGTGATAGCCCGTCTCGATGTGGACGGTCAGGCGGTTGGCCCCCGCCTTGGCGAAGGCCTCAATATAGCGCTCCGGCGCCTCGATCATCAGATGCACGTCGAGGGGGAGGCGGGTGATGGCGCGCACGTCGCGCACAATGGGCAGGCCAAAGGAGATGTTGGGCACGAAGTGGCCGTCCATCACGTCGAGGTGGAGGCAGTCCGCGCCACCCGCCTCGGCCGCGCGCACGGCGTCAGCCAGGTGGGCGAAGTCGGCGTCCAGGATCGAGGGCGAGAGGGTCACGGCGGGAGGGGTCATGGTTTAGCCTATCCTTTGCCCGGCCGGCGGGCGGTTGACCGGTTGGATGAGGGCGGGGTTGATGCTGGTCGGACGGCCGGCGACCACCTTGGTCCGCAACTGGCCGCAGCCGGCCTGGACGTCGATGCCGCGTCGCATGCGCAGCGTGGTGGGGATGCCGCGCCCCGCCAGCACGTCGCGGAACGCGAAGGCGCGGGCCGGCGTGGGCGTCTTGCCGGTGTAGCCCGGCGTCGGGTTGAGCGGGATGATGTTGACGTGGACGAGCATCCCTTCCAGCAGGTCGGCCAGCCGCTCCGCCTGCTCGGGCGTGTCGTTCACGTCTTGAATCAGCACCCACTCCACGGTCAGCCGCCGCCCTGTCTTCTCGATATAGTGCCGCGCGGCGGCGATGATATCGCGCAGCTTGAAGCGCGTGTTGATGGGCACGATGGCGTCGCGCACCTCGTCGGTCGCGCCGTGGACGGAGAGCGCCAGGTTGACGGGCAGCCCCTGCTCGGCCAGCTTCTCCATGCCCGGCACGAGGCCGACGGTGGAGATGGTGATGCGGCGCGCGCCCAGGTTGAAGCCGGCCGGGTCGTGCAGCAGCTCGACCGAGCGCCACACCTGGTTGAAGTTCGCCAGGGGTTCGCCCATGCCCATGTAGACCACGTTGGTGACGTGACGGCCGGCGCGGCGCAGCTCGCGCTCGGCGAACAGCACCTGGGCGACAATCTCGCCCGGCGTCAGGTTGCGCAGCAGGCCCATCTGCCCGGTCGCGCAGAAGACGCAGCCCATGGCGCAGCCGACTTGCGACGAGATGCAGACGGTGTGACGACCCTGCGGGTCCGACGGAGGACGGAGGACAGAGGACGGAGGAGCTTCTGTTTTTCCACCGCGTGTCGCCTCGGTCGTCCGTCTTCGGCCGTCCGTCTTCGGTCGTCCGTCCTCCGTCGCATGTTCGTCCTCATCCCCCACCATCGCCGCCTCGTCCTCGTAGTGCATGAGGACGCTTTCGACGAGTTGGCCGTCGGCGAGGCGGAACAGGAACTTCTGGGCCATGCGGTCGGCGGACCAGGTCTCGGCCACGGGTTCGAGGACGCTGAGGGTGGCGACCTGGGCCAGGCGCTGGCGGAAGGCGCGCGGCAGGTTCGTCATCTGGTCGAAGTCGGTGACCAGGTGGCGGTAGAGCCACTCCCAGACTTGCCGCGCCCGAAAACGCGGCTCGCCCTGCTCGACGACGAGCGCCTCAAGTTCAGGGAGGCTCAAGTCGAGCAGGGCGACAGGTTGATCGGGTGTCACAACCGTCATCCGATATCCTAGCTGCGTCGGCGACTGCCGCCGAAGATGATCAGCGCGTAGTACAGCACCTGGAGCAGGGCCGCGACGGCCGCCGCCACGTAGGTCCAGGCCGCCGCGCTGAGGACGGAACGCGCCCCCTGCATCTCGGTCGTGGTGAGCAGGCTGTTGCGCTCCATGAGGCGCAGTGCGCGGGAACTGGCGTCAAACTCGACGGGCAGCGTGATCAGGGTGAACACGAACGCCATGGCGAAGACCACCAGCCCAACGATCGCCAGGGACTCCATGCGCAGGAACAGGCCGGCCAGGATAATCAGCGGACCGAAGCTTGCGCCGAGGTTGGCGACGGGGACAATGCTGGAGCGCAGCTTGAGCGGGCCGTAGTTCTCGGCGTGCTGGAGGGCATGGCCCATCTCGTGGGCCGCGATGCCGACCGCCGCGATGCTGGGCACGCGGTAGTTCTCCGGCGAGAGGCGTAGCGTGCGGCTGCCGGGGTCGTAGTGGTCGGACAGCATCCCCTGCGACTCCTCGATGCGCACGTCACCCAGTCCACTCGAGTCGAGCAGATAGCGCGCCGCCTGCGCGCCGGTCAGGTTGCGCGAGTTGGCGATTTGTTTGTACTTGCCGTAGGCCGACTGGACCTTCCACTGCGCCCAGAGGCTGAACAGCAGCCCCGGTATCATGAACAGCCAGTACATCGGACTCATGGCATAGAAAAAGGGCATTCGACTCCTCCTTCACTGAAGTCGGCTCTGAAATCGGCTCAAAGGTCTAACCCACCGTCTAAGTCGTCATAAACCGCTTATTACATACTATACAGATACTATGACGAAAGTATACGCGGAATCATACCCGCTCTCAAGGGGCCTGACCGACATCTAGCCTACACGTTAGCCGACAAACGGCCAAGCCAGGCGGCGCGTAGGGCGGCGATGTCGTCGTAGACGGCGTCGGGCTGGGCGGGCGCCCAGGCCAGGTCGTCGCGGGTGTGGACGCCGCTGAGCAGGAAGACGGAGCGCATGCCGGCGCGGGCCGCGCCTTCGATGTCCGTGTCCAGGCGGTCGCCCACCATCGCCGTCGCCTCGGCGGGCACGCCCATGCTGTGCGCGGTCTGGGTAAAGATGCCGATTTCGGGCTTGCCGATGACCGTGGGCTTCACCCCGGTGGCCGTTTCCAGGAAAGCAAGAAGTGCGCCGTTCCCAGGCACAATGCCGTCCGGGCGGGGGAAGGTCTTGTCGCCGTTGGTGCCGACGAAGCGCGCCCCACCGCGAATGGCGTCGTTGGCGCGCCGAAACGCCTCGTAGTTGACGTTCCAGTCGATGCCGACGACGACGAAGTCGGCCGGGGCGGTCGGGACCAGCTCGAAGCCGCGCCGCCGCAGGGCATCGCGCACGCCCTCGCCGCCGATGGCATAGACGCGCCCGCCGCCGGGCGCCACCTCGGCCAGGTAGTCGGCGGTCGCCAGCGCACTGGTCATGATATGATCGGGCGCGACCGAGATGCCCATCTCGGCCAGCCGCGCGGCGTACTGCTCCGGGGTGGCCGACGAGTTGTTGGTGAGCAAGCGGAAGGGGAGGCCGGCCGCCACCAGGTCGGCCAGGAACTCGCGGGCGCCGGGAATAGCCACGTCGCCGCGATAGAGCACCCCGTCCATGTCAAAGATAAAGGCTTGGATGGCGGCCAGGTTCATGGGGTTAGGTGTCCATTGGCGGGGCGGATGTCCCGCACGTTCATCTGGAGGTGGGTCGAGCCGTTCCAGCGGTTGGGTTCGACCTGGTAGGCGATGTCAATCATCTGGGGGAGTTGCGCCAGCCAGTCGGCCTGGCGGAAGGCAATCGCCTCGCGCGTGTCGCCGTGGGCGTCGGACAGCAGCAGCTTGAGGTGGTTGGTGCCCACCACTCGTGCCTCGCGCACGGCCAGGCCCAGGCTGGCGAGCATGGGTGGGCTGTTGTGCTGGCCGAAAGGCGCCATCCGCTCCAGGGCCGACAGGACCGGCGCCTGCATCTCGCCCAGGGGAACGACGGCGTCAATGTTCAGCGTCGGGGTGGGCGTGCCGTTGAGGCGGGCGTCCACATAGGCGCGCAGGCGGGCTTCGAGTTCGGGCAGGTGCTCGTTGCGCACGGTGAAGCCGGCTGCCGCGCGGTGGCCGCCGTGTTTGCGCAGCAGGTCGCGCACCTCGTCCAGGGCGTCTACCGCGCTGAACTCGGCAATGCTCCGCATGGAACCGCGACTCTCCTCCTCGCCCAACTCCACGACGACCGCCGGACGGTAGTACTCCTCCATGAGGCGGTTCGCCACCAGCCCCACGACGCCGGCCGGGTAGTCGGGCGCGGCGACGAAGATGAGGCGGCTGTGGTCCACCTGGCGGAGGGCGTGCTCGCGGGCGATGGTCAGGGTCTGCTCGGTCATGCCCTGGCGTTGGCGGTTCTGCTCCTCCAGCTTGGCTGCCAGCGCTTCGGCCTTGCCGGGCTTGGCCGTCATCAGCAGGTTGTAGCTGATCATGGCGTGTTCCAGCCGGCCGGCGGCGTTGAGGCGCGGCCCGACGACGTAGCTGAGGGTGTCCACGCCGATGTGGCCCAACTCGATGCGCGCCAGCTTGAACAGGGAGCGCAGGCCGAGGCGGCGCGTCTGGTTGACCACGCCTAGCCCCTGGCGCACCAGGTGGCGGTTTTCCTGGGTCAGCGGGGCCATGTCGGCCACGGTACCGAGGGCGACCAGGTCGAGCAGGTCGTCGGGGTGCAGGTCGCTGCGCCGTCGGCCGAGGGGGGTGCCCTCTTCCACCATAAACAGCGCCTGGGCCAGCTTGTAGGCCAGGCCGACACCGGCCAGCGTTTTGGTGGGGTAGGAGCAGCGCACCTGGCGGGGGCAGAGGATGGCGTGGGCGGCGGGGAGCGGCTCGGCGGGTTCGTGATGGTCGGTGATGATGATGTCCAGGCCAAGCTTGCGGCCGTGGACCTTCTCGACTTGCGAGCGGATGCCGCAGTCCACGGTGACGACGACCTTGAAGCCGTCCTGGGCCAGCTTCTCCAGCGCGTTCTGGTTGACGCCGTAGCCTTCCTCGAAGCGGTCGGGGATATAGGGCTTGACGGAAGCGCCCAGGGCGTGGAGGGCGTGGACCAGGAGGGCCGTGGCCGTGACGCCGTCCACATCGTAGTCGCCGTAGACGGCCACTGGTTCGCCCCGGCGGATGGCGTCGCGCAGCCGGCGCACCGCTTCCTGCATGCCCCGCATGGCAAAGGGGTTCGTCTCCAGCCCGTCGCTGTTGAGGAAGGCACGCGCCGACGCCGCGTCCGTATAGCCTCGGTTAAACAGCGTCTGGGCTAACGGCCACGGTAAGTCAGGGAAAGCGGTAAAGAAGGTGGGCGGCGCGGGGGAGGCGAACCGCCACTGCTTGGATCTCAACACGTGCTCCTCTGGGCCAGCCGATTATACCCCAATCCACCCCACTTGTCTATTTTCGGCTAGAGGCGAGCAGACCCCTCCCCCGTCCCCTCCCCTGAGAAGGGAGGGGGGCGTCCGCGCTCTTCTCCCCCTTCCTTCGTAGGGAAGGGGGCCAGGGGGTTAGGTCGGGTCCAGCGCGGCGATGACATTAGCC
>CAZFUK010000254.1:0-1354 GCA_964522005.1 uncultured Anaerolineales bacterium
CGCTACCACGCCCGCGACGCCGCCCTCCATCTGAGCCAGGTCACAGGGGCGGTGGTCGTGCTGGGCAGCGCGACGCCCGATGTTGAGACCTACAGCCGGGCTGAGCGGGGCGACCTGACCCTGCTGACTCTACCGCGCCGCGTCCTGGGCCACCGTCAGGCCGTGGCGGAGCAGCAGGCACGGCTGGGGCGCACAGGGGCCGCCATGCAGCCCCTGGCCGACCTGGACGCTCTCTACACCGATCTGCCGCCGGTCCAGGTGGTGGACCTGCGCGCCGAGCTACGGGCGGGTAACACGAGCCTGTTCAGCCGGGCGCTACAGACCGCCCTCCAGGAGACGCTGGCGCGCGGCGAGCAGGCTATCCTGTTCCTCAACCGGCGTGGCGCGGCCACCTTTGTCATGTGCCGCGACTGCGGCCATGTCCTGGAGTGCCCCCGCTGCTCCACTACGCTCACCTATCACCAGTCCAGCGGCTCACTGGTGTGTCACCACTGCGGCCACCGCGAGCCGCCGCCCAAGACGTGCCCCAACTGCCGCTCCGAACGCATCCGCCACTTCGGGGCCGGCACGCAGCGCGTCGAGGAGACGCTCCTGGCCCTCTACCCGAACATCCGCGTCCTGCGCTGGGACCGTGACACCACCGGGTCCAGCCGGGCGCACACCGAGTTCCTGGACGCCTTCATCCAGGGCGACGCCGACGTGCTCATCGGGACGCAGATGATCGCCAAGGGCCTGGACCTGCCGCTGGTCACGCTGGTCGGCGTGGTCAGCGCCGATACGGGCCTGCACCTGCCCGACTTCCGCGCCGCCGAGCGGGCGTTCCAATTGTTGACCCAGGTGGCCGGGCGAGCCGCGCGTGGGCCGCTAGGCGGGCGCGTCATCTTCCAGACCTACACCCCCGACCACTACGCCATCCAGGCCGCCGCCGGCCATGATTATGACCAGTTCTACGGCCAGGAGATGGAGTTCCGCCGCGCCACGGGCTACCCGCCCTTCAGCCGCCTGGCCCGCCTGGTCTACACCGACCCGACCTGGGACAAGGCGAAGGCCGAGGCGGAGGGGATGGGCCGCCGCCTGCTGGACTACATCCGCCGGCAGGGCCTGGCGACCACCGCGCTGATTGGCCCCGCGCCGGCCTTCTTTGGCCGCGAGCGCGGCGAGTACCGTTGGCACCTCATGCTACGCTGCGCCGACCCGGCCGCCGTCCTGCGCGCCTTCCTGGCCCAGGACAAGACGCCTTATGGCTGGCGCGTGGACGTGGACCCGGTCAGTCTTCTTTAGGGAGGCGGGATGGGCGTTATTCGGCTGTTGATGAAGACCTGGGAGAACTTCCAGAAGTGCCACGGACCCATCA
>CAZFUK010000254.1:1454-7491 GCA_964522005.1 uncultured Anaerolineales bacterium
ATTCGGCTGTTGATGAAGACCTGGGAGAACTTCCAGAAGTGCCACGGACCCATCATGGCAGCGGCGCTGGCCTACTCGACGCTGTTCGCTATCTTCCCCCTGCTGCTGGCGCTCATCGCCGTGCTCGGCTTCTTCCTGGCGAGCGGCGGGACGGCGGCGATTGACGCCCAGAAGGTCGTCCTCCAGCAGGTGCGCGAGAACATCCCCGTCGCCTACGAGACCATCGCCGAGGCGCTGGACCAGGTGCAACGGCAGCGCGGCGCGCTGACCCTGTGGGCGCTGGGGTTGCTCATCGTGTCCGCGTCCACCATCTTCGGCCAGCTCGAGTACGCCCTGGACGTGATGTTCGACTGCTCGCCGCGCCAGCGCAACTTCCTGGAGTCGATCCGGGCGCGCGTCCTCAACGCGCTCATGGTGTTCCTGGTGGCCCTGCTGCTCATTGGTGGGGCACTCCTGGACACTGTCGTGAAATTCCTCCAGGCCAACACCGCCGCGCTGCCGGAGAGCGGCCTGCTCTGGTCGCTCGTCATGCCGCTCCTGTCGTTGACGCTCACGACGGTCCTGTTCGCGCTCGTCTTCAAGTTCGTGCCCTATCACAAAGTATCGTGGCGGAGCATCCTGCCCGGCGCGCTGGTCGGCGCCGTGCTGTGGGAGGTGGGCAAGCAGGCCCTGGCGTGGTACATCGGCCGCCAGTCGTACACCGCGACCTACGGCCCGCTGGCGGGCGCGGTCATCCTCATGGTCTGGCTGTACTACTCGGCGCATATCCTCCTGCTCAGCGCCAAGCTGACCGCGACGATGGGCCAGCGGGAAGGCGAACCGGCGAAGGAACACGCCTGACCACGGCTAAGACAGACGCAGAGGCGGGTGTGAAAGGGCTGCCCTTATCACACCCACCTCTCTCTTTCAGTCTTCAATTATTCGTCATCCGTCATCCGTCATCCGTCATCCACCCACCCACCAACAGCCCTACTTCGCCGGCGTCGGCGCGAGGCTGGGCGCGGTCTGCGGCGGGCGGTCGGCCAGGCTGCGGAACATCAGCGTCCAGACCGTCTCGCGGAAGGTGGCGAAGATGCCGCCCAGGATGGACAGCAGGACCAGGGTGACGAGAACCCCCGGCAGCGCGGCCAGGAAGCCCCAGGCCGACTGCGTCAGGGCATACACCGCGAAGCCCACCGCCACGCCGAGCAACCCGCCGGTCACCACGCCTAGAATCGCGGTGATCATGCCCCAGACCAGGGTCAAGGCGAAGAGCAGGACGATCATGATGACCACGTTGCCGACGTTGGCGCGGAAGAGACGCCAGCCCGCCGCCAGGCTCTCCGTGACCCCTGCCTCACGCAGCACGATGTAGCGCGAGGCAAAACTGGTGACAGCGTTGACGACGATGGAGGCCACGAGGGCGAGCGGGACGAAGATGAGCAGGGTCAGGCACAGCAGACCGACGAAGGCGCCCCCAGCCTGGTTGCTGTTGGAAAAGCCTATGCCTGTGCCAATACCCAGGGCGACGAAGACCCCCGCGACCACGAGGGCGACGACGAAGGCCGCCACCCCGACCAGGAATTCCATGAGGAAGTTGCGGAAGGCATAGTGTGACCAGCCCACGCGGAAGCCGTCGGCGATACTGGTCGTCCCACTGGTCTCGATCTGCTGCACCATCCCAATCAGGGCGGTCTTAGCCACATTGCTGACCACGACGGACAGGACAATCATCACCAGCACGAACAGGGCGACCATCAGGCCGATCGTCAGCCAGGTCGCGGTTGGAATCTGCTGGAACTGACGCCCGATCTGGTCGGGGTCAAAGGGCAGATTGCCCGGCAGGGTCGGCGCCCCACCGCCTCGAATACGCGTGCCATTGTTGCCGCCCCCACCGCCGAACCCGCTCCCACCACCAAAGAGGGCCAGCAGAAAACCGAACAGCCACAGGGCACGGTAGCGCCAGGTAATCTGCATCGCGCGCTGGATGATTTGACCAACGTCCATAAGAGCCTCCCTTTCTGCCACAGGGCGGATTCACCCTGCTATTTGACTCTACGGGCGAGGCGGCAGAAAGTTGCCGTCAATTGGCGCGCCGAGGCTCGCGTACTGGCGGATGATCTGGTCGGCGACATGGGACCAGGCGTACTGCTGGGCGGCGGTGGCCGCGCGGCGGCCAAAGGCGCGGCGCAGCGGTTCGACCTGGAGCAGGAAGCGCAGGCGGTCGGCCAGGACCTCGGGCTGCTGGTCGGGCACGAGGAAGCCGGTGACGCCGTCCTCCACGATGTAGGACAGCCCGCCGACATCAGAGGCGATGACCGGCGTCCCGCACGCCAACGCCTCCACGGCGACCATGCCGAAACTCTCGTAGTGCGACGGGACGACCAGGGCCTCGGCGGCATTGTAGTACAGGGGCAGGCTGGTCTGGTCCTGCTTGCCCAGGAACGTGACCAGGTTCTCGATGCCCAGGCCGGCCCGCAGGTCGTGAAGCCGGTTCATCTCGGCCGTCATCTTGGCCGGGTCGTCGCTCACGTCGCCGCCGATAATGGCGAGGCGGGTATGGCTCTCCAGGTCGGTGTTGTCCTTGAAGGCCAGCGCCATCGCCTCGATGAGGGTGTCAATGCCCTTGAGCGGTTCGATGCGGCCCACGAACAGGACGAGTTCCTGGTCCACCGGGATGCCGAGGGCCGCGCGGGCTTCGGCCTTGTCCATGGGCTTGAACAGCTCGGTATCCACGCCCGGCGGAATCACCGTGATGGGGGCGGGGTCCGCGCCGTAGAGCTTGACCATCTGCTCCTTGTCGCGCGGCGTCGCCGCCACGATGCAGTCGGCCCAGCGCATGACCTGGCCTTCGACGTAGTTGCGGTGGCCGACTTCGCCCTCTTCCGGGCGTCGGGCGACCAGGTCCTTCATCCGTCCCAGGGTATGGAACATGTGCACGATGGGGGCCGGGTAGAGCGATTGGAGGGCGTGGGCCACCCAGCCCGACAGCCAGTAGTGGCTGTGGTAGACGTCGTAGTGGATGCCCTCGTCGTGGATGTGACAGCGCACGCCTTCGACAAACTCCGGCAGGTAGTCCCAGATCATCTCTTTGGGATAGGGCGACTCGGGGCCACAGCGGATGTGGATGACGCGCACGGTCGGGCCGAGGTCGGCGTCGGGGATGTGAGGAATCTCGGGGTTCTGGGAGCGGGTGAAGGCGTCCACGTAGAAGCCGCGCCGCCCCAACTCGCGGCTCAGTTCGCGGACGTAGACGTTCATGCCCCCCGTCTCCTTCCCCCCCAGCGCGGCCAGGGGGCAGGTGTGCACGGAGAGCATGGCGATACGAGGAGCGGCTTGAAGTTCCATAAAGGGTATTCCATAACGAGTAATGCGTGATGCGTGATGCGTGATTAGGTAGACGGCATGTCGAAGCCGGGGACCGAGAGCGTGTTGAGGTCGTAGGAGGCAGCGTCTTCGCTGAGGTGACGACCGCGTGTATCAGGAATCATCACCAGGAGGTAGCGGATTATCTGGGTCAACAGCCCCAGGCGATGGTCGGTGATGGTGTCACCCAGGACGTGGCGAGCTTTGTAGTACCAGTCTCGGCTCTCACGGGCCGAACCAAGCGCGTATTCGTAGAAGCGGGCCTGGTCTTTGTGCGAACTGCGGCTATAGCCTTCGGCCAGGTTCGCGCTGATGGAACCCAGAGCCTCATAGAGTTGGCCCGCGAGGTTGACGGTGCGCTGGTCTTGCATCAGGCGCGTGACGTCAGGCCAGCCAATGTCACCGATGAAAACGGCGAGCGGGTAGACGTGCGTTTTCCACAAGGGATCGCCTCTGAGCGAGTCAGGAACCGTCGCAAGCCAGTCCTGAAACGTCACCCTTACCTCCTTACGTCTTACACATCACGCATCACGCCTCATTCATCACACGTCACGCATTACGTATCACGCATCACGCATCACGCATCACGCATCACGCATCACCCTTACCCGCCTCAACCGTGTCTCCACCGCCCCAAACCGATACTTGTACTCCTCATCTCCCTGGAGGAAGTCGAAGTAGCGCACGCCGCGGCCGATGGCGTCCTGGATGCACAGGCTCAGTAGGACGATGCCGCTGCTCAGGTTGGGCCGATAGGCCGGGTCGTAGCCGGAGTTGTAGACCAGCAGGCGGTCACCATAGCGGAAGTTGAGCATGGCGGCGGCCGGCTGCTGCTCAATAGAGAGCAAGGCCAGTTCCAGGTGGCCCGCCTCACTGAGCGTGGCGATGATGGCGCGGAAGAACGTCTCCATGCGCTCGTCCATGAAGCGGGCTTTGTCGTGGTGGCTGAGGCGGTGGAGGCGAAAGAAGTGGTCAACCGCCGCGTCGAGGTCGGGGCCGTCCCGGACGACGCGGTAGTCGTACTGGGCGTCGTCGTGGAGGCGGCGCAGCTTGCGGCGGACCTCGTGGCGCTGGTGTTTGTTCAGGCTCGCCAGGTAGGCTTCCCAATCGTCGGGCAGCGGAATGACGGGACAGACATCCTCGTGGGCCTCCTCGACCTGCCAGCCATGCGCGTGGGCCAATCCCGGCAGGCGCTGGAGGGTGGGCGAGTCGGCGGGGACGTTGCACAGGCTCCACTCGGCCCAGTCCCCACGTTCCGCCAGGGCCTGGACGAAGAGCGGGTAAACGGCGTCGGCGTAGTCGGGGTGAACAATCAGGTCCAGGTAGTCGGACACGTCCACACAGCCGACGAGGGTCAGCTGAGGCTCGCTCGTGATCTTGAAGAGCGGCGCGAGGCCGACCAGGCGGCCGGCGTCCTCGCGGGCGACCAGAATGAGCAGCTCGCCCGCGCCCAGGTAGCGCCACCACGTTGTCTGCCATTCGGGGGTCAGGAACAGGGTATCCGCCGGGCTGGCGTGGAGCAGCGCGTTCCACTCAGCCCGCAGTGTATCGAAGGCCGTCGCGTCGGTGTAAACCTGGAGGTGCATACTGAAATTATAGAGGGAGCCAGGAGAGGGGTAAAACCTAAGCGTGGAGCGTCAATCGCTGTCCTTGGTCCTCAGTCCTTTTACGCTCCACGCTTTTCACGTGACAGGTTAGTACGACGCCGGCAGGGGCGGCAGGTCGCTGGTCGGCGTGGTGGCGGGGGCGGAGCGGCCCAGGACCTGGCCGAAGAGGTTGTAGCCCATGACGCCGGTGAGGAAGCTGAGCCAGGGCAGCGGGAGGCCACACAGGATACTCGACAGGGCTGACGCGACCAGGGGCAGGACGACGGCGGCCAGCAGCCAGGCTACCAGGTACTGGCCGAGGCGGGCGCGAATCAGGCCGAACACCGCGCCGAGGCTGAACGCCGAGCCAATGTCACCCCGCTCAATGTAGCGGTAGGTGGCGGCCGGGGCGACGATGGAGGCCAGGAGCGCCAGCGGAACCATGAGACAGGTGAGGCACGTCACGAAGAGGCTCATGCCCTGACTCAGTTGTTGGCCCGCGTTGCGGCTATCGAGGGCGCCCGTGCTGCCCAGGCCGGCCAGCATACAGCAGACCAGCAGGAGAACGGGCAGGGCGTAGACCAGTTGGATGACAAAGGCGATGAGGCCCTTGATGAAGAGGCCGCCCCAGTCGTCCCAGGCCGGCAGACGGTCGTCGCCCTCGCCGGCGCGGCGCATGGCCTCGACCTGGTAGCCGAGGACAAGGGCGGCGGGCAGAATGAGGACGCTCAGCAGGGTAATGACGCCGCCGATGAGAATCTTAATCCAACGGTCGGGGTCGGTCTCGTCGGTGAAGGAGCGCATCGCGCGCGAGAAGTCCATGTGGCCTCCAGGCAAGGATGGATAGGTAGAGGATGGTGCGGGTCAAGGCGTGGGTGGTGAAGCGTGGGCAGGGTTGGCGCTCGCTTCGCCGCCCGTCACCCCTCACGGCTGCTGAGTATATCAGAAATGCCTGGGGGCGCAAGTCTGGACGGAGGACGGAGGACCACGCATTACGCATTACGCATTACGCCTCACCCATCCCTTCCCCCGGCCCGACGGTCGAGTTCAGCGCGCAGCCGCTCCAACTCAGCCGCCATCGCCGCCGCGCGCTCCTCGGCCTCGCG
>CAZFUK010000255.1:0-218 GCA_964522005.1 uncultured Anaerolineales bacterium
CAGGTTAGAGACGTAGTCCAGCCAGGAGTACTGCTTGACCGCCGACAGGATGCCAATGGGAATGCCGACCAGCACGGCGATGAGCAGGGCGGCCAGCATGAGGCGCAGCGTCGGCCCCAGCCGCTCGCCCAGCTTCTGGGCTACCGGGCGGCGGTCCACCGCCGAGTAGCCCAGGTTGCCCCGCGCCGCCTCGCCCAGCCATAGGGCGTAGCGCACGG
>CAZFUK010000255.1:228-7470 GCA_964522005.1 uncultured Anaerolineales bacterium
AGCGCCGCTTTCTGCTGCTCAACCCAACCCGGGCCCAGCGTCGCCATCTGCTCGGGGTCGAGCAGGGCCGTGACCGGGTCGCCGGGGGCCAGGTTGATGAAGCCGTAGGTGACGATGGTCACCCCGATGAGCACGGGTATGGCGATGAGCAGCCGCCGCAGAATGTAGACTAGCATGGTCTACTGCACGCCCCACTCCTCCGCGTTCCAGACGAAGTTGTCAATGTACGCCGGGGGCTTGAAGCCCTTGAAGCGGTTGGTCACGGCGTAGATCGAGTTGGGCGACCAGAGGAAGGTGGTCGGGGCGTCGTCGTTGACGATCTTGGCGATCTGGGTGTAGATTTCCTTGCGCTTGGCGCGGTCGGCGGTGGCGACGCCATCGCTGAACAACTGGTCCAGTTGCGGGTTGCTGTAGTGCGTGCCGTTGCCGCCGCGTGGCGTCACGTTGCTGCTCAGGTAGTAGGTGGCGGAGATGCTCGGCTCGGCGCGGTAGACGCCGCCGCCGAACAGGAACAGGTCGTAGTCGGGGGTCGTGACATAGCGCCGGCTGACCTCGGCCGAGTCGATCTGCCGAATCTCAACCTTCATGCCCACGTCGTTGAGCTGCTGCTGGATGACCGCGCCGTAGGCGTCCTGGACCTTGTCGCCCGTCGCCACAATCATCTCGACCTTCTGGTTGGGGTCCCAGTTGGCCGCTTTGAGCAGTTCCTTCGCCTTGGCCGGGTTGAAGTCGTACTTCTCAAACTCCGGCTGGCCCATCCACTCCGGCCCGATGATGGGGGAGTTGACGATGGCCGCCTGCCCGCCGAGGATCGAGTCCACGATGCCCTTGCGATCAATGGCGAACATGATGGCCTGGCGGACGCGCTTGTCCTTGAAGAACGGGCGCTCGTTGAAGATGGCGATCTGGCTGATGGACGGGCTGTTGACGCTATGCACCGTCACGTTGGGGATGCGCTTGACGCGGTCGAGTTCGGAGACGGGCACCTTGACGAAGTCCACCTCGCCCGTTTGAAGCTGGGCCAGCGCGGTGTCGGCGGCCATGATCTTCAGGAAGATGCGCTCGACCGAGGGCTTCGCGCCAAAGTAATTGTCGTTGCGCCGCAGTTCGACGTACTGGCCCGGCTGGTAGTTGGCGAGGACATACGCGCCCGCGCTGACGTTGGGGGCCTGGGTCGAGAAGCGGTTGTTCTTGAGCTGGTCCGGCGCGACATCCTTGAGGACGTGCTTGGGCAGGATGCCCAGCCCGGAGAAGTTGCCCAGGGTGGTCAGGAAAGCGGCGTCGGGCTTGGCGAGCTTGACCCGCACGGTGTTGGGATCGGGCGCTTCCAGGCCGGAAATCTTGTCAGCCTTCTGGTCGGCGTACTCCGCCGCGCCCTCGATGCCACCCAGGCGGCCGGCCCAGATGCTGCCGACGCGCTTGTCAATGGCCCGCTCGAAGGTGAAGATGACGTCGTCGGCGGTCAGTGGCTGGCCGTCCGAGAACTTGACCCCCTTGCGGAGGGTGAAGGTGTAGGTCTTGGCGTCGGGGCTGATGTCCCACTTCTCGGCCAGGTCGGGAATGGGTTCCAGCTTGTCGCTCATCTTGAGCAGCGCCCCAAAGATCAGGCGCTCGACCTGCTGCTCGGAGCCGGAGCTGGAGAACAGCGGGTTGAACGAGACCGGGTTGTCGGTGCGCCAGTGAATGTTGAGCGTCCCGCCCCCGGTCGTCGCCCCGGTCGTCTTGGGCGCGTCGGTGGCTTTCGCCGGCGCCTCGGTCGCCTTGGCGGCCGGGGCCTGAGTGGCGGCCGGCGCCTGGGTGGGCGCGGCCTGGGGCGCGGTCGCGGCGGTCTTCGGCGCTTCCTGCTTGGCGGCCGGAGCCTGGGTGGGCGCCGGGGCCAGCGCGGCCGGCTGGGACGCGCACTGGGTGGCCCCCAGGGTGAACAGGGCCAGGAGGACCAGGTAGATGACTCGCTTGGTCATAGGTGCTTTCTCCCCTCACTACTGCGGTGTGGTCTGTTTTCCGATGTGGAAGGCGCGGAGCGCCTGCCGCAACGACTCGTCCAGGTGGCGGCCCAGGCTGGCGCGGGCGGCGGGGACATCCCCCGCGTTGATCGCCGTGACCAGGTCGGTGTGGGCCGCCACAGTTTCCTCCCAATCGTGTAACTCCAGGGTGGTGGCGACGAACATGAAGATGGGACCGAGAATGGATTGCAGATTACGCAGTAAATGGCGATTGTCGGCTTGCTGCCAGATGAGGGTGTGGGTTTCAATATCGGCGCGGGTGAAAGCGGCGGCGTCGTGACGGGCGGCCGCGTCGCGCATCTGCTCCAGCCTGGCGAGGTGCGCCTGGCGGTTGGCGGGTGAGGTGTGGCGAGCGGCCAGCTCGACGGCCAGGGTCTCCAACGCGACACGAACGGCGTACAACTCCCGAATATCCCGTTCACTTAGCTCGATGACATGGCGGCCCGTCGGCTTCGTGACGACCAGCCCCTCTTTCTCAAGCTCCAGCAGAGCATCGCGGGCCGGGGCGCGGCTGATTCCCAGGGCGTCGGCCACCTCGCGCTCGACCAGCTTGGTGCCCGGCGGCAGGCGGCCCTCCGCGATATACTGGCGGAGCAGGTCCACCGCCTGGGTTTTGAGGGACACCCGCTCGACAGGCGCGGCGTGACCGTCCGTGTGGAGAGCCACCATAGCTTGGCCTTGTTCCCGCTCTACTGGAATATTGTATACGGTATACCAGGATTTGACGGTCCCATTGTACCCTATATAATCAAGCCTGTCAAGGGGCAGGATAGACAGATTGGAGGACTTATGCTAGTCGGCTATGTGAGTGACGAACGCTACGTGGCGCTGCCCGAGGTCCTGCTGGAATTCGAGCGCGACGGCCAGTCGGTGGAGGCGCGGTCACGAGCCACGGGCGCGGTCTACGCCGACCTGGAGCCGGGCGTCTACCGCGTGACGCTGGCGAGGGCGGGCTACGGCTCCAAGACGGTGGCGGTGAACGTGGCCGAGGACGAGCCGTACCAGTTCCGCCTGCTGGCCGACAGCCTACTGGGCTACATGTGGCCTAAGTGGGTCCGCGCCGGGGAGCGCGCTGAGTTCCGCGTCCACGCCGTCGAAGCCTACAAGCTGGAACTGTGGCGCTACGGCTGGCACAAGGAGTTGGTCCAGCTCATCGGCTGGTACGACGAACACGGGCCGCGCGCCACGATGCAGGTCAGCCCAGACGGCGACTACACCCAGACCGGCGTGCAGTGGAACAAGCAGGGCTACAGCCACCCGCACCACAAGCAATACATCGAGGCGCCGGCCCGCTCCGGCCTCTACTACCTCCACGCCCGGACCGGGTCGGGCCGCTTCTTCTCGTTCCCGTGGATTGTCGCTCCCGCCCGGCCCCAGGCTCCCATCGCCGTCCTGGCCTCCAACATCACCTGGAACGCCTACAACAACTTCGGCGGCCGCAGCAACTACATCCACCCGGACCGCCTGCCGCCCCGGCCCACGGTCAACGCCCGCTTCGACCTGAAACGCTACACCGACCCCGAGCACCGCAGCTACGACTCCGACACCTACGCCCCGCTGTCCTTCGACCGCCCCGAACCCATCAACGTCGTGCCCGAAGGCGACATCGTTACCAGCCCGATTGAGGGCCGCGCCGCTTCGCACATCGCGCCCGCCGAGTGGCGGCTGCTGGGCTGGCTGGAGCGCGAGGGCTTCGCCTACGACTACTACGCGGAGACCCAGTTCCACAGCGGCGTCCTCAACCTGGACGACTACCGCGTCCTCATCATCAGCACGCACCCGGAATACTGGTCCAGGGACATGTACTACCGGCTCAAAGCGTGGGTCTTCGAACGCGGCGGCAAGCTGATGTACCTGGGCGGCAACGGTCTCAACTGCGAGGTCGAGTTCCCCGACGAGACGACCATGATCGTCCAGAACGGCAACCAGGGTAACATGTGGACGATGCATGAGGAGGGCATCGAGAGCCGCTTCCACCTGCGCAACGAGTCCGAGGCCAACCTGCTCGGCGTCGTCTGCACCGACAGCGGTATCATGACCGCCGCGCCCTACCGCGTGGTGGACGCCGACCACTGGATTTTCGAGGGCACGGGCGTATCCGAGGGCGACACCTTTGGCGAGCGCAGCCTGCACATGCGGGTGCCGGGCGGCGCGTCGGGCCACGAGACCGACAAGACCTCGCCCCATTCGCCCGCCAACGTCCATCTGCTCGCCAAGGGGCTGAACCCGGACAACGGCGGCGGCGAGATCACCTACTTTGACACGGGCAGCAGCGGGGCGGTCTTCTCGGTCGGCTCGATTTGCTATGTGTCGTCCATCCTGGTGGACGGCACGGTCTCGGCTATCACCGCCAACGTGCTACGGCGCTTTCTGGGGTAAGCCTGTGGGGTGCTGTGCAAGTTCTCCCCGCCTCCGCCTTTAGCCTGGACTTCCTGGCGGACCTGTACACCCGTACCTTCGCTGGCTACTTCTACGCCGCCGTGGTCACCGCCGAGGACATGGCGCGCTTTGTCCGCGTCGAGGACCTGGACCTGGACCACTCGCCGGTCCTCTGCGTCGGGGACGAGCCGGCCGCCCTGGCGACGGTGTGCGTGCGCGGCGAGCGCGCCAACTGCCGGGGCTTCGGCGTCACCCCACCCTATCGCGGGCACGGGCTGGCCCACGCTTTGTGCGGCGCCATGCTCGACACAGCGCGGCAGGCGGGCGCGCGCACCCTCCGCCTGGGCGTGCTGGTTCAGAACGAGGGCGCGGTGCGCACGTACCGCCAGGCCGGCTTCCGCGTCACACGGCGGCTGCTGACATGGGAGTGGGAGGCGGGGGCGAACCCCTCCCCAACCCCTCCCCTGGCGGGGGAGTGGCAAGTCGGAGGGAGCCTCGTGTCTACCCCTCCGCTGACAGGGAAGGGGCAAGTCGGAGCGGACCTAGTATTTACCCCTCCCTTCCTAGGGGAGGGGCAAGGGGTGGGGTCAGCGTGGCTCCTCGACCACTTCGACCGCCTCCACCCCGTGGCGCCCATCTGGCCGCGGGAACTGGCCTCGCTGCGGCGGCTAGACAACCTGGCCGGCGTGGCGCTCGTGGCGGGTGACCAGCCGACGGCTTACGCGCTGGTGGAGCCGGACGGCGCGGACGGCGCGAGCATTGTGGACCTGGCGGCTGAGACGGCGGAGGCAGCCGTCGCGATGCTGGCCGCGCTCCAGGCCGGCTACCGGCGGCTGGCCTGCTCCAACGAGCCAGAGGACAGCCCGATCCTGGGTGCGTTTGAGGCGGCGGGCTTCAGCCTGACCCACCAACGCTATGAGATGCTAAGGGACCTGTAGAGGAGGCAAGCGATGGGTGTCTACGAGGCGCTGGGCGTCAAGCCCATCATCAACGCGACCGGCACGTTCACCCGACTGGGCGGCAGCCTGATGCCGACCGAAGTGGTCGAGGCCATGGCCCAGGCATCGCGCCAGTTCGTGTGCCTGGAGGAGTTGCAGTACCGCGCGGGCCAGGCCATCGCCCACATGGTGGGGGCGGAAGCCGCCTATGTCGTGTCGGGCGCCTACGCCGGCGTCGTCCTGTCCATCGCGGCGTGCATCACGCGGCTTGACCCGGCCCGCATGGACCGCCTGCCCAACACAGCGGGACTGCGCCGCGAGATTGTCATGGCCCGCGTCCAGCGCAACAGCTACGACCACGCCGTCGAACTGCCGGGTGGGGTGATTGTCGAGGCCGGGCGGGCCGACGCCTGCACAGCCGACGAACTCGCAGCCGCCATCACCGACCAGACCGCCGCCATTTTCTTTATGCCGGACTGGGGCGGCCCGGTCACGCTGGCCGACGCCGTGCGCGTGGGCCGCCGCCACGACGTGCCCGTGGTGGTGGATGCGTCGGGGCGGCTGGACGAACCGCACCGCTTGAGGGACTACGTGGCGACCGGGCCGGACCTGATTGCCTTCAGTGGCGGCAAGCACATTCGCGGCCCCCAGGCGTCGGGCTTTGTGTGCGGCCGGCGCGACCTGATCGCGGCCATTGCCTGGCAGCACCTCGACATGGACTTCAGCCCTGACGTATCCGTCGCGCCCCAGGAGTTGCTGCCCATGGACCAGATGCCGTTTGTGCCGCGCCAGGGCATCGGCCGGGGCTACAAAGCGGGTAAAGAGGAGATTGTGGGGCTGGTGACGGCGCTGCGCCTGTTCCTGAACCGCGACTGGGCGGCCGAGCGCGCCGTCTGGGACGCCCGGCTCCACCATATCGTCGCCGGGCTGGCCGATGTGCCAGGGGTTCGCGCCGAGTACCTGTCCAGGGGCGACTTCCACACCGGCCTGCCCTTCGCCCGCGTCGCCATTGACCCGGCCATCGTCGGCATGACGGGCAACGACTTCATCCTGGCCCTCAAGCGGGGCGACCCGCCCATCCATCCCAGCGAGCGCGAGCTAGCCCGACACGCTATCCTGATCAACCCCTTCAGCCTGGTGGACGGCGACGAGGAGCGCATTGTCAGGCGCATCCGCGAGATTATCCTGGCCGGGCGTCGGTCAGGCGTCTCGGGTGGACTGGCACAGACGAGGTGAAGATGGCTCGTATGACCGGCGGCGAAGCCGTGGCCGCGTGTCTGGCGGCGCAGGGGGTGGATACGGTGTTTGGCATCCCCGGCGTCCACAACCTTGCCATTTACGACGCCCTGCGCCGCACCCCCACCATCCGCGCGGTTACGACGCGCCACGAGGGCGGCGCGGGCTTCATGGCCGACGGCTACGCCCGCGTAACCGGCCAGCCCGGTGTGTGCCTCACCATCACCGGGCCTGGCGCGGCCAACGCCCTCGCCCCCCTCACCAACGCCTACGCCGACTCGTCGCCCGTCCTGCTGATCGCGTCGGAGGTAGACACGGCGGTGGGCGGGCGGCGTCTGGGCGCGTTTCACGAGATACCGGGTCAACTGGACATGCTGCGCGGGGCGGTGGGCTGGGCCGAGCGGGTGACGCGCGTCGAGGCCATCCCAGCCGCTTTCGGCCGCGCCTGGGACGCCATGCTCGGCCGGCGTCCGCGCCCGGCGGCGCTCGAAATCCCGACCAACGTCCTGACAGGTGAGGGCGAGGTTGACCTGCCACCGCTCTACACGCCGCGCCGTCCGCTCCTGGACACCGCCGCGCTGGCGCAGGCGGCGGCCTGGCTGGCCGAGGCCCGCTCGCCCGTGGTCTACGCAGGGCAGGGCGTGCTGGCGGCGGGCGCGTCCGACGCCCTGGCGCGGCTGGCCGAC